>JAHFBX010000210.1 GCA_023249815.1 Candidatus Eiseniibacteriota bacterium | reverse complement strand
AGGAGTTCGGGCACGCGTAGCCGCAGCGGTTGCGCCGAGCGTGCCGACCAGGCCTTCAAGTACGCCATCTGTAGCCCCACGGTGGAGTCCACGCGATCGGCGGCCTCCACCAGGCTCGTGAGCGCGACGGCCTGAAGCCCCGGGGGCAGCGCCAGCGCCGCGATCCGCGCGCGGATCGCCTCGGCGCGCGCGGCGTTCGAAGGCTGCAGGTAGCGTGAGCGCACGGCGTACGTCTCGGTGAACCAGCCGGCGCGGCCAGGCAGCCGGTCCAGCTCGGCGATGAGTCGCTCCGCGGCGACCTGCCACCGCCGAGCGTCGGCCGCCACGTAGCAGCCGGCCAGCACGTGCGCGTATTCGTTGTGGTCGTTCGCGTGCACGCGCACGCCTTCGCGCTTCAGCGCGTGTCCCACGCGTGACGTGCCGGAGAACAGATCGAGCGCTGTGCGCGGCTTGCCGTTCAGCACGGCGCGCACGATTCGCGGCACGAGCAGCCGCTTGGAGCCGATGTACTTGATCAGGATCCCTCCTGCCGCCGCATCTCCTTGTCGCCGCGGACACGCCCGAGGGTGAAAGGCCCCCGCTAGACTCTCGCCCGCCGCAGCGCCGCCTTCACGCGTGCGATGAAGCGCGCCGGATCGAGCGGCTTGCGGATGTAATCATCCGCGCCCTCGTCCATCAACCTGGCCTCGAGGCCTTCGTCTTCCTGCGCGGTGGCCACGATCACCGGCAGGACCTGAGTCGCGTCATTGCCGCGCACCTCACGCAGCACCTCGAGACCGTCCAGGTCGGGCATGGTGTAGTCGAGGATCATGAGTCCGTAGGGGGTGCCGCCGCGAAGCTTCTTCAATCCCGCGGAGCCGTCTGCGGCCTCGTCCACCTGGAACCCTGCGGACTCCAGCAGGCGCCGCGCGGCCTTCCTCTGTACCCTGTCGTCGTCCACCACCAGCACGCGGGCCGCCGCCGTGGGCTCTAGGGCCACTGCGGGTTCCGCGGTCTCCTCGCCGCCCGAGTCGGTGCCCAGCACTCGCGCCACTTCCTGTAGTGTCGTGTTGCCGTCCGTCACGCGAGCGAGCCCGTTCATGAGCAGCTCGCGCATACCCCCGGCCACAGCCGCACGGTGCAGCTCGGCAGCACAGCGCCCGCCGCTCACCAGCGCCGAGAGCGCCGGGGTGGTCACCAGCACCTCGAGCACCGCCATGCGTCCGTGGTAGCCCGATTTCCCGCACGCGGGACAGCCCACCGCTCGGCGCACGGGCTTCACGCCGAAGCGGTCCGCCATTCGCTGCTCGTCACGCGTGAGGTCGCCTTCGACAGGTATGGCGCACTTCTCGCACAGCCGGCGCACGAGGCGCTGCGCGACGGCACCGCGCAGCGAGGCGGCGACCCCCGCGCGGTCCAGCCCCAGGTCCAGCAGCCGTTCGATCGCGCTGGCGGCATCGTTCGTGTGCAGCGTCGCCAGCACGAGATGCCCGGTCATGCTCGCCTGCAGCGCGATGCCGGCGGTCTCGAGGTCGCGGATCTCGCCGACCAGGATCACGTCGGGATCCTGGCGCAGGATGGCACGCAGCGCCGAGGGGAAGGAGACCTTCTGCTTCGGCTCCACCTGGATCTGGGTGATCCCCGGAAGCTCGTATTCGACCGGGTTCTCCACCGTCATGATGTTGATCTCCCCGGTCGCCAGCTGGCGAATGGCGGCGTAGAGCGTCGTGGTCTTCCCCGATCCCGTCGGGCCTGTCACCACCACGATGCCGCTGCGCTGCGACAGTAGCCGCTCGATACGGGCGTACTCCGGCCCGGGGAGCTCCAGGCCCTGGAGCGTGGGGGCCGTGCTGTGGTCGAGCAATCGCACCACGCACTTCTCGGCCTCGCGGGTGGGCACGGTGGAAATGCGCAGTTCCAGATTGCGAGTCTCCACCTGGATGCGCGCCCGTCCGTCCTGAGGTCGCAGCCGGTCCGCGATGTCCAGCTTGCCCATGATCTTGACACGGGTGATCACCCGGTTGAGCGCTGCCATCGGCAGTTGGAGCAGCGTGCGCATCACGCCGTCCACGCGAATGCGCACCGTGCCCTCGCTCCGCCCTGGCTCCATATGAATGTCGCTCGCCCGCTGCCGCACCGCGTCGCTCAGGATGAAGTTCGTGAGCTTGATGATCGGGGCGGATTCCACCTCGCTCGCGTCCACGGCCTCGGGGCCAGCCTCCTCGAGCACCTCGACGACGCGCGTGAGGTCGTCCTCGAGCCGCGCCGCCAGCGGTCCATGCGCGTTGGCATAGTGCTCGGCCTGCGCATCGAGAATGGCGTTCGGCGATGCGACCTCGAACTGCAGGCTCCGGCCGCACGCGAACACCAGGTCATCCTCGGCTTCGAAGTTGCCCGGGTCGGCCGTGGCCACGACGAGCCGCCGGTCGTCCTCTCGCACGGGCATCACGCCGTGGCGCCTCGCGAGCTTCTCGGGCAGAAGCTTCACCGCATGCGGTTCCACTCTCGCCAGTTCCGCGACCGGGAGCTCGAACCGGGCGGCGACGTGCTCAGCCAGCACTTCCATCGGCACGCGGCAGAACGCGCTGGCCTGCTCCCACGCCTCCGCGACCGGGGTGCGCGGCTGCAGCTCGAGCCGGTCGGCAGCCGCGTACTGCATATCCAGCGCGAGCTGGACCATCCAGTGCAACTGCTCCTTCGCTTGGGGCTTCATCGTGTCCTCCGTGTGGCAAGTCTGTTCAGGTGCAAGGCCCGTGAACTCGGCGGTCATGCGGGGCCGTCATCTTCGAGATGCCGGGGCGGCGCGCCGGCGATCGGTTCAAGCCACTTTCTTCAGCACGAACTCGTCCAATCGGTCGCGCAGCGCTTCGAGATCCTGTTCAGCGCGCGCGAGCGCGCCGCGCGCCGCGACTTGGTCGCCGGCTTCGGCGTTCTGTTGCAGTTCCCGGCAGGTGCGCGCCAGCCTGCGCACGCCGAGCATGGCGGAGCCACCCGCCAGGCTGTGCGCCGCGGCCTCGAGCCGGACCATGTCTGCCGCGATGTCGGCTTCACGCGCTTGGCGCAGCAGCTCTGGCACGGTCTCCAGGTACTCAGAGACGAGCGCGCGGCCGAACTCGGCATCCCCACTGCATGCCTCCTCGAACTGCTGCAGGTCGAAGTCTTGGTCGGAGTCTGAGTCTGGCGCTGCGGCCGGTGCCTGCACCTCGACCCGCCCGACGCTCCAGCACAGCAGTGCCACGGCGAGGGCCTGCGCGCGGATCGGCTTGGTGAGGTAGTCGTCCATGCCGGCCGCGAGGCAGCGATCGCGATCGCCCTGCATCGCGTGCGCGGTCATCGCGATCACCGGCGTGTGCCGGCCTGTCCCAGCTTCGCGCTTGCGCAGCTCCGCAGTCGCCTCGAGGCCGTCCATCTCGGGCATCTGCACATCCATCAGCACGGCGTCGTATGGCACGCGCGCGATCGCATCCAGCGCTTCGAAGCCGTTGCCGGCCGTGTCCGCGCGCGCGCCCAGCTTGGCCAGGATTCGAACCGCCACCTTCTGATTCACCGAGTTGTCCTCCGCGACCAGCACGCGCAGCGGCGGAAGAGCGGGCAGGTCCTCGTCGTCGGAGCGCCGCGTCGGCGTGCCGGGAGCCTCGGCCGCGACCGGCCCCTGCAGCACGCTCACCAGCGAGTTGTAGAGCAGCAGGGCGCGCACCGGTTTGCTGAGCCAGGCCGCGAACCCGGCGTCGCGCAACTCCTGGGCGCGGTCACGAGCGGACATCGAAGTGAGCAGCACGAGGGGCAGTTCGCCAAGCCCCGGTTCGGCGTGGATCGCCCGCGCCAGTTGGAGACCGTCCAGATCGGGCATCTGCATGTCGAGCAGGGCGAGCGCGAACGCGTCCGTCGTATGCGCCTCGCGCAGGCGCGCCAGCGCCGCCTGCCCCGAGGCCGCCGACTCCACGCGCAGTCCCCACGAGCGCAGCAATCGTTCGACGATGTGGCGGTTCGTCGGATTGTCGTCCACGGCGAGCACGCGGCGTCCCCACAACTGGAACGGAAGCACGCGCGCGCTCTGTTAGACACGGGTGCTCTTCTCGAGCTTCAGCTCGAACCAGAACGTGCTGCCCTTTCCGAGATCGCTCACGAGCCCGATCCGGCCACCCATGAGCTGCACCAGCTGTCGCGTGATGGTGAGCCCCAGCCCCGTGCCGCCAAAGCGCCGGGTCGTGCTGCCGTCGGCCTGCGTAAAGCTCTCGAACACCGCGGGCTGCCGCTCGGGAGCGATGCCGATCCCGGTGTCCTGCACACCCACTCGCAGCAGGGCGTGGGTGTCGTTGTCAGACAAGCAGGAGATGTGGACCCCGACCTCACCCTGTTCCGTGAACTTGATGGCGTTGCCCATCAGGTTCAGCAGGATCTGGCGCAGGCGGCCGGGGTCGCCGCGCAGGTGCGTGGGCACGTCGGGCGGCAGATCCACGAACACTTCGAGGCCCTTCTCGCGGCTGCGCGTCACGATCAGGTCGACGGTCTCGTCCACGACCTGGTCGAGCTCGAAGTCCACCACCTCGATCGCCAGCTTGCCCGCCTCGATCTTCGAGAAATCAAGGATGTCGTTGATGATCGCCAGCAGCGACTCGGCGCTGTTTCGGATGGTGCTTGCGATCTCGTGCTGTTCAGGATTGAGCGGGGTGTCGAACAGCAGCCCGGCCATGCCGATGACTCCGTTCATGGGCGTGCGGATCTCGTGGCTCATGTTGGCGAGGAACTCGCTCTTGTAGCGCGTGCTTTCCACCGCCGCGTCACGCGCATGGGCGAGTTGGCGGGACTGCTCCTCGGCCGCGAGCCGCGCGGCCTCCAGCTCGCCGGTGCGCCGTTCGAGCAGCCAGTGTTCGTTCTGCGCCCTGCGGTGCTCCTCTTTGAGGCGTGCGCCCTCGATGAGCAAGTACGCGCCGTACAGCATGAAAAGCAACCCGATCGGCGTGTTCGCTCCGGGGCCCGGCCACAGGAATCCGATGATCGTTGGGCCCAACAGCAGCCCGAGGTAGTTCCGGAACAGGCCCTGCCGAGGGATCATGGACATCAGGGCGCTCGCGCTGAGACCGGCCACGGTCAACATCAGGAACAAGGACGTCCAGCGCAATCCGTTCACACGGATCGTGTGGCCGGCCAGCACGCCCCAGACAAGGCCGAGCCCGAGCGTGCAAGCCGACCACTTGCGCACCCACGCCCTCGGATGCGCGGTGTAGGAGTGCTCGAACACGCGCGCGAGTCGCCATCGCGTCACGCCGAACATCACGCTCGCGACGGCGACGAGGTAGAGCACGAACGGGTGCAGTCCCTCGTGCCACGCCTGACCGATCAGGAGCAGTGCGAGGCCGCCGTAGGTCAGCGACGCGGCGCCACCGCGACGCGACATCTCGCGGTCCGTCCGCGTCGCCAACGTGAGCCGGTCCCCGGGAGTCAGATCCTGAAGTCGCTCGGGCGTCAGACCCGGGGGCGGCCGCACGGCGCTTGTCATGCCGCTTTCCGGTAGCGATCGGTACCGAAGTGCCGATCCAGCTCCCGTTCGGACGCGACGAGGCACGCGCGCGCGCGCGCGAGTGACGACGCGGCGGCCTGAGTCGAATCGGCGGCGGATGCCTCCAGCTCTGCGGCGAGCTGGGCCACACCCTCGGCGCCGACTGTACGGCTGCTGCCCTTGAGCGTGTGCGCCGCGCGACTCAGCGCCACCGCGTCATGTGTCTCGAGTGCGCGAGCCGCCTGCTCGCACAGCTCTCGGGCCTGCGCGAGGTATTCTCCAGCGATTTCCTGCTCGAACTCGACGTCGCCGCCCGAGATCTCCGCCAATCGCGCCAAGTCGAACTTCGCCGCCGGCGCGCCCCCTCCC
>JAHFBX010000209.1 GCA_023249815.1 Candidatus Eiseniibacteriota bacterium | reverse complement strand
GGCCTTCTTCACCCCGATGCTCATCGGTGTCCAGCTCCTGGCCCCTCACTGGCCGGTCTTGCTCGCCGGCTTCGCCGCGATCGCTTGGTCGCTGACGCTCTACGAGATCCTGCACGCGATCGATCACTGGCCGTACGAGTGGTGGCGCAAGGCCACGGAGCACCGGCGCTTCGGTGCATTCTGGCGGAAGCTCTATGGATTTCACCTGATGCACCACGCCAACATCGGCTGCAACGAGGCAATTTCGGGCTTCTTCGGGCTGCCGATCCCGGATTGGTGCTTCGGCACGTATCATCAGCCGAAAGAACTCCTGCTGGAGGGCCGCCTGGCGACCGCCAAGGACTTCGCCATCGGGACACCCCGCGCGTTCGTCCGCTGGCTCGATCTTTGGGCGCGCCGACGCGAGACCAGCATCCGGCGCGACCGGCCGGAGTGAGCTGGAGTTCGGCTGCGGCCGATGTACTTCAGAGCCTCTCGCGCCGAAGCAGCTGTGCGTTGAGCGCCACGATCACGGTGCTCGCGGACATCAGCAGCGCCGCCGCCGCCGGCGGGAGCAGAATGCCCTGCTGATTCAACACGCCAGCAGCGAGCGGAATGGCAAACACGTTGTAGCCGACGGCCCACCACAAGTTCTGAACCATCTTGCGATAGCTCGCCTTCGAGAGCGCGATGATGCGTGAGACGTCGCGCGGGTCGCTGCGCATCAGCACGATGTCGCCGGCCTCGACGGCGACGTCGGTGCCGGCTCCTATCGCGATGCCGATGTCGGCGGTAACCAGCGCCGGCGCATCGTTCACGCCGTCACCGACCATCGCGACGCGTTTGCCCTTCGCTTGCAGCTCGGTGATCTTCTTCGCCTTGTGCTCGGGAAGCACCTCGGCGAAGACCGTGTCGATGCCGAGATCCAGTGCTACCGAGGCGGCGACAGCTTGAGTGTCGCCGGTCAACATCACCACCTCGATGCCGGCGCCATGGAGTCGTTGGATGGCCTCGCGAGACTCCGGACGGATCGCGTCGGCGATGGCGAAGACAGCCAAGACGCGTCCCGCCTCCACCAGGTAGACCGTGGACTCACCGCGCCGCGAGGCCGCCGTGGCCATCTCGGCCAAGCTGGATGCGGGCGTGGCGTTGAGACTCCGCAACAGGTTCGGCCCGCCGATTTGCAGCGTCCGACCGCTGACACTCGCCTCGGCGCCATGCCCGGGAATGGCTCGAAACGATTCCACCGTCGGGACGTCGAGCCCGCGTGCCGCGGCACTGGCAATGATGGCTCGCGCGACCGGATGCTCGGAGTCGCGTTCGACCGCGGCGGCCAGACGCAGCGCCTCGTCCTCGGCGGTACCAACGGCTCCAAGCATCGAGACGACGCGTTGCTCCGCGAGCGTCAGCGTACCGGTCTTGTCGAAGACGACCGCGTCCAGATTGCGGGCCTCCTCGAACCCACGCCGATCGCGCACCAGCAATCCACTCCGAGCTCCGAGTGTGGTCGAGATGGCGATCACCAGCGGAATCGCAAGCCCGAGCGCGTGCGGGCAGGCGACCACCAGGACTGAGACGACCCGCTCCACCGTGAACGCGGGGTTGGCACGCAATGCCGTCCACACCGCAGCGGTCAAGACGCTCGTGCCAACCGCGACCAGCGTCAGGCAGAACGCCGCCCGATCCGCGAGCGTCTGTGCCCGCGAACGAGACTGTTGCGCCTGCTCAACGAGGCGCATGATGCGGGAGAGTGCGGTGTTGGCGCCGGTGCCCGTGACTTCGACGCGGAGCGCTCCGGCGCCGTTGACAGTGCCCGCGACGACGAGGTCCCCTTCACTTTTCTTTACCGGGCGCGACTCACCGGAGATCATCGCTTCGTCCACTGAACTGTTCCCGCTCAGGACCTTACCGTCGGCGGGCACGCCGGCGCCGGGACGGATCAGCAGCCGGTCCCCATCACGCAGGCCGGAAATCGGCACCTCTTCCGTGCGGTCCTCCAGCTCACGCAGTGCGGTATCGGGAAGTAGCTTCGCCAGCTCAGTTACCGCGCCCTGCGCCTGGAAGATCGAGCGCATCTCGATCCAGTGGCCGAGCAGCATGACCGTGACCAGCGACGCCAACTCCTCCCACAACGGCATTCCCGGGTAGCCGAGCGTGACGGCGGCGCTGAAGATGAAAGCGACGGTGATCGCGAGCGAGATGAGCGTCATCATCCCCGGCAGGCGATCCCTCATCTCTCGCGCCGCGCCCTGCAGGAAAACCCAGCCGCCGTAGAAGAAGACGATGGTGCCGAAGACCGGGGCGATCCATCGTCCGCCGGGCACCGCCGGTGGGGGAGAGCCCGTCAACTGCGCCAGCATGTGTCCCCAGACGATGGTGGGAATCGTCAGCGCGAGCGAGAGCCAGAACTTGTCCCGAAACATGGCCACGCTGTGCCCCGCGTGCCGGTCGTGTGCCGAGTGCTCGGTGTGATCCCCGCGCTCAGTGCTGACACGCTGAGCGTCTGCGGTGGCGGCTCGTGCCCGCGCTTGACCACCGGGCTCGGAAGGCCCTGCGTGGTGGTCGTGATGCTCGTGCTCGTCACTCACCGCGACACAACTCCCCGCCGGAGCGCGGCGAGAGCAGCGAGCGAGCACGAATCAACACGAGCAGCTTCCACCGCTCTCAATGCCTCCCTGATCGGGCTCACGCCGGAGCTGAAACGCTAGCACTTCCATAGTGGTGGCGAAATCGGCTCACAGGAAAGCGCTCTCATGTGCTTTCGCTCATCGGTCACAGGTTTGACCGGCAGGACAATGAGAGTACCGTCGGGGGCTCGCACACGAACAGTGGTTCCACTTGCCGCACTCCGCGCGATCCAGGAGGAATGCAGCCATGCAGACGCGCAAGCTGGGAAGCGGCGGTCTGGAGGTCTCGGCCATCGGGCTCGGCTGCATGGGCATGAGTTTCGCCTATGGCAGCCCGGAGGAACGCGACGAGCGCGAATCGATCGCCACCATCCATCGCGCGCAGGAACTCGGCGTGACGTTCTTCGACACGGCAGAAGCGTACGGGCCGTTCACGAACGAGGAGCTGCTCGCTCGCGCGCTGAAGGGCCGCCGCAATGGCGTGGTGATCGCGACCAAGTTCGGATTCCAGTTCGATCAGAAGGGCGAGTTGACAGGTCTGAACAGCCGGCCGGCTCACGTCCGTGAAGTCGTCGAGGCTTCGCTCCGGCGGCTGCAGACCGACCGCATCGATCTCCTCTATCAGCACCGCGTCGATCCCGCGGTGCCGATCGAGGATGTCGTGGGCGCCATGGCGACGCTCGTGCGCGAGGGGAAGGTGCGCCACCTGGGCCTCTCCGAGGCCGGCGAGCAGACGATTCGCCGCGCGCATGCCGTCCATCCGATCGCGGCGCTCCAGAGCGAGTATTCACTCTGGGAGCGCAACCTCGAGCCGAAGATCATCCCGTTGCTTCGCGAGCTCGGGATCGGCCTCGTGCCGTTCGCGCCGCTCGGTCGCGGTTTCCTCACCGGAACTGTGAAGCGAGCCGAGGAGTATCCCGAGAGCGACTTCCGCCATGGCGATCCGCGCTACCAGGGCGAGAACTTCGAAGCCAACATGCGGGCAGCGTCCGCCGTGCGCAATCTGGCCACGCGAAGGGGCGTGACTCCGGGTCGGATCGCGCTCGGGTGGCTGCTCCACAAGGGGCCCGACATCGTGCCGATCCCCGGCACCACGAGGCGACGGCATCTCGAGGACAACGCCGGCGCGGCTGACGTGTCGCTCAGCGCCGAGGAGATGACCGCACTAGACGCGGCGCTAAGTCCGGAGAAGGTCTCCGGACCGCGCTACAACGCGAAGCGAATGAGCCAGGTGGATCGCTAGAACGACAGCCGCTCGAGATGCTCGACGCGCAGCGTGCCTGACTCGTCCCGCGTGCCACGCGCCCTCAGGCGATCGCCGATCTTGGACGCGTCCACGACGGCGTGCATCGCGAGCACTTCATCCCTCGGTGGTGGCCGGAACGCCGATGGCACGCGCACCACTTCGCGAACTCCCGGGCCGGTCGCGAGCGTGAGGTCGATGCCGCCGTCCATGGGGCGGTCGTCCTTGATGGCCACGAGCGTGCCTGTCACCACCGTCCCGGGCGCCGTCGGCAGTTGGCCCCGAGGTCCGCTCGAGCATCCCACTGCGGTGACGAGGACGACGATCGTACACAGGTACGCAAAGGTCGCGATTCGCGCCGAGAATGCGGGTGCCATTCGTCGAGAGGGCATGACGCGCTCCTGTTCTCCCGGTCGATGGAATGACGCATCGTAGCATAGCCTGACGCAATCATGGCTCAGGCCCTGGCGTGGCACACCGTTCCGGCTTGTTCCGCGGAGGCAGGTCGATCTGATGCCGACAGGCCGTCGATTCGCCTGGCTCGCGGTGATGGTGGCCGCGCTACTCATCGGTGAACACTCGCGCGCCCAATTCCCGGGCGACTCGCTCGCCGCCGGCCGGCCGCCAGAGTCTCGATGTGTCGCTCGGGTATGCCACGGATCTCATCGGCCGGGAAGGTGTCGTGGGCCCGATCGTCGATGTACGATACAGTCCGACAGCGTAGTCCTACGTCCAGGCCGGCGCTTGCCGCGTCCGCAGCGTGAGCGGCACTGGTACAACCCCGGATTACAGCAGAGCGAAGAGAGTCCACTTCGGCTCCATGCCGGCATCGGCCTTGGTAGCGTTGGCGGGGTAGTCTCATGGGGAGCCCAAGCGATCGCGATCGCGGGGCTTGTGTTCGCAGTCAGCGGCATGAATTGACCGCCACAGGGTAGTCCACACGGAGATGCGAGCAATGGAGAACTTCCGCAGCCGGGCGGTGCGCAGTCTCGCTGAACTGCACGAGCAGGAGCTCAAAGCCTTCGTGGTGACCTGGAACCGATTCGTGGTCTCCGGCAAACCGCTGCCCGAGGCGCGAGGGGATGCCGACTACGAGAGCGCGGATCGACTCGTCGCCCACGTGCAGGGCTCGGCGCGCAGCTACTTGCTGTGGGTCTGGGAGGTGCTCGAGCGGCCGATCGAGGGCCTGCCGCTCATCCGCGATGCAGGCGTGATCGTGCCGCGGCTGGACGCATTCATGGCGGAGACGCTGGACGGCTGGCGGCGGCACCTGGCGCCGCTCGAGGACGCTCAACTCACGCCCAAGCAGTACATCAGCCGCTGGGGTGAGCCACACACGATCGAGCAGATGTTGGAGCACGCGGTCGTGCATCCGATGCGCCATCGAATACAACTCGAGCGGATACTCGCAGCATAGGCGCCGGTGCGAGAAGACTAGTGACGCGCGGCTGGTGGCCAGGACGCGGAAGTGTGCCGTCGCTCAGTTGAGTGTCCCCGTATTCCCAATCCCCCTTCAGGAGTGGTGGCAATGACGCCCATGCGATTGTGCCTCGTGGCCGCGCTTTGCTGCTCGTCGTTTCTCGTGACGGGCTGTTTGGTGCTGACGCGCGAGTTGCCGGCTGGCACGGGTCCGATCAGTGACGATCGCCTTGTCGGCGAGTGGCAGAGCCTGGAAGATTGCGAGGGCAAGGACGTCATCGGGTACATGCATGTTCAGAAGCTGGGTTCAGATCGGCCCATGAGAGTGGTCGGCGTCGAGGACACCACCTACGGAGTGTACGAGGTCTACACCACGCGCTTCGGAACCAGGAACATCTTTGCGGCGACCGTCATAGCACCAGCCTCGGGAGGGGAGGATGACTCGTTGGGTGGGTATATCCTAGGGCTCTACGAGATCAAGAGGGACGTGCTGTCGTATCGCATGTTCGACGGGGAGAAGGTCAGGGAGTTCGTGGCTCGCGGCGTCATCACTGCCACGTCAACGCCCGGCCGATTCGGAACGACCACGTTGACGGGTACT
>JAHFBX010000208.1 GCA_023249815.1 Candidatus Eiseniibacteriota bacterium | reverse complement strand
TGATGCCGGAACCCAAGCGACGCTGAGGCGGCCCGGTCAGGCGAGCCGGTAGAGCCACACGAACACGTAGAAGCCCTTCAACACGACGAGCGTGACCGCGAGCCCGAGTACCAGCCAGGCCCAGCCACGCTCGCGTGTGTCGAGCGCGGCCACGCCGCCGGCGAGCGCCAGCGGGAACCAACCCATCCACAGCCGCGCGGACTCCCCTTTGCTCGCGCCGGAGAGGTCGAGCAGGAGCAGTGTGGCGAGCGTCGCCGACCACAACAGCTCGCCACCTTCGAGACTCCTCGCGCGTGCGCGCTCGAACAGGCCCCGCCAGTCGAAGCCGCGCGCGAACGCGAACACGAGCGGGAAGCCCACCCCGACCGCGCACTCGAGCGGATGGAGCGCCATCCACAGAAGCCGCGTGCGGTGGGCGAGGATCGCGCGATGCTGCGCGAGCGCCGTGGTGAGCATGGCGTACGGATGCGCACCCATGAGCAGGGCGACGACGGCGAGCGCCACGAGCGGCAGTAGCAGCAATACCGTGTGACGGCGGTCGTGCCCCGGGGAACGCCCGGGCCCGTGTGCGCCGAGCCATGCAACGCCCATGAAGCACGCGAGCAGCGCCAGGTTTCCGAACGAGAGCGCCACGAGCAGCGCAGTGATCCCGCCGGCAGTCAGCGGCCAGATCGTGCCGCGCTCTCGCCTGAGCCAGGCGCCCGCGGCGAGCGCGTAGAGCACGGGATGGAGCACGTCCACGTCGGGGAAGTAGAGAAGCGGCGCGGGGAGGAGCACCGCCAACGCGGCGGCGCGCACCGCCGAGCGCGGACTCGCGAACGCGCTCGCCAAGAACCACACGGCGAACGGCAGCAGCGCGACGGCCAGGGCGAATCCGCCCACGAGTAGCCACAGACCATTGACTTGCGCCAACGAGAGCGGTTGTTCCGCCACGCTCGCGGCCAGCTCCGCCGCCTCGCGCGTGTCCGCACCCAACGCGCGGGCGACGAGGCTCGCGGCACGTGCCGGCGCGTCGGCGGCGCCGAGCCGGGTCGCCGCGTGAAACGCCAGCGGCCACAGCGGCGGGTGCGTGCGAGCGTGCATGGCGAGCGAAGGCATGGTCGCGGCGTGCGCGCGAACGAACGCGCCCGGGGCCGTCACACGCCCGGCGGCTTGGAAGTAGCTCGTGTTGATCTCGCTTGCGAGTGCCGCCGGATGCTTGGCGGGGCCGTAGTGTTCGAGCATCGGGAGCGCGCGCAGCAGCAGGAGCGAAGCGAGCGACAACAGCAGCAGCGCGAGCAAGCTGGGAACGCGGCCGGCGCGCGCGATCACCACGCAGACGAGCAACGCCGCCACCGCGACGAGCGACAGCGAGAAGAGCAGCGCTCCCGGCGGCACACCCGTAAGCATGGCCCACCAGCTGAGGCTGTGCTCGCCGGGCCAGCCGATCGGCAGTACACGCGCCACGAGCCCGGCGAGCGTGCAGAACAGCAGGAGCCCGTGCGCCAGGACGCGAGGCAGCGCGCTCGACCACAGCACGGCGGCCACGGAGAGGACCGCCGGCCACGCGAGCGCGTAGCCGAGCGCCGCGAGCCCCTGCTTGATCTCGCCCGGCGCCCACACGATGGCGGATGCGGAGGCCAGTACCGAGACCGTCCACGCGAACGCGAGGCCAGTGTCGAGCGCCCGCGGGTCCGAGCCGATGAGTGCGCCGGCAAGCCGTGACGCCACCCAGAGGAGCGGTGGCGCGAACGCGACGAACACCGCCACGAGCAGCGGCGCCTCGGCGAACTTGGACAGCAGGCCGCCGAGCCCGCCCGGCAGCGCGCGCGCCAGTGTGGCGTTGGCATTGCCGGCGACCAGCGTGGCGAGGACGCGCGGCACGAGCACCCCCACGAGCAATGACGAGGTGATCACCGCGAGCGCGCTCGCGAAGCGCGCCCGGCGTGCGTCGGCCGCTACGGGCAGGGCTGGAGTCCGCATCGGGCGCAGGGTGAGGCAAGCGGCGCATGCATGCCAAGCTATCTCCGTGATTGCTTGACCTCCTGCTATGCTCGATTCTGTCACCCTCTCCATCAGGACTCCATGCGAACACCCCACCGCCGCCCCACTCCTGTCCTGTGCGTCGTGGTCGCCCTGCTCGCGGGGCTCGCCGCACCGGTGGGTGCCGCCAAGCGTGCGCTGTTCGACAACTTCCACGCCGAACAGGCGGGCAACGCCGACTGGGTGATCGACAACGACCAGCCGACGCCGCTACCGGCGCAGGGTGCGATCGTGCTCTCGACGCCGCGCACGACCTGGACGGGCGCGATCTCGTCGTGGGGCGTGGATCTCGTGAAGCGAGGCTTCACCGTGACCACGAACAACGCCGCGTTCACGTATGGAAACGCGGCGAATCCGCTCGACCTCGCGAACTTCGACGTGCTCATCGTGCCCGAGCCGAACACGCTGTTCAGCGCGTCGGAGTGCACCGCCATCCTGGCGTTCGTGCACGACGGCGGCGGGCTCATCGCGGTGGGTGACCACCATGTCTCCGACCGCAACAACGACGGCTTCGACTCCCCCATGATCTGGAACGCGCTGGACCCGACGCGGCTGCTCGGCGTGCACTGGGGCACCGCCGGCGATGCCAACAACAACATCGTGCAGACCTCGACCAACGTGAATCCCGCGGCCAGCGACAGCGTCACGCACGGCCCCGAGGGCGTGGCGCCGGGGCTCGCGTTCCACAACGGCACCACGTTCACGCTGTTCCCCGCTGACAATCCGAGCGTGCGCGGCGAAGTCTGGATGACCGGCGTGGCGCAGAGCAGCACGGCCAGCGTCATGGCGGCCTCGTCGCGCCATGGCAGCGGTCGCGTGTTCTTCCTGGGCGACAGCTCCCCCATCGACGACGGCAGCGCGAATCCCGGGAACAGCAACATCTTCGATGGCTGGGCCGAGATCGCTGACAGCGTGCTCATCTTGAATGCCACGCGCTGGGCCTCGCGCCGGGAGCCGACGCTGGGCGTGGCTGATCACGGCGCGGCGATGCTGTCGCTCGCGCAGCCGCGCCCCAATCCGTCGCATGCGGCCGCGTTGTTCGCCTTCTCGCTGCCCGCCGCGGGGAGCGCGCGACTCGAGGTGCTCGACGTGGGCGGCCGCCGCGTGTGGAGCCGCTCGCAGGTCTCGGCGTCCGGCCCGCACGAGTGGACGTGGGACGGTCGCGATCGCGCCGGTCGGGATGCGGGAGCTGGCCTGTTCCTGGTTCGGCTCGTGACCGCATGGGGAACGCGCACGACCCGGCTCGCGCGGGTGAGATAGCCGGTCTTCGCGACACCGAGTCCAGGTGGCTCGAAGCTCAGCAACGTGTTCGTCCCCATCAACGATTGTTCGGTGTGGCCACTCAAGGGAGAACGATTAAATCACCTCTTGACAGTCACTTAGGGGGTCGGGGACGATTTCTCACGAAACCGTCCGGCGAGTCCGAGAGCCGGCGCGGCGACCCGCCGCCCCGTTCCTCGGCCCCGCCTCTCTGCCCCCGGACTCAAGATGCATCGGGCCCGCGCCGCGCGTCATCCCAGGACGGCGTCGTCTCCCTCCGACCCCGGGGTCGAGTGCGGCCATCACTCCCCCGGTCGGGGGAGGCACCTACCACTGGGGGTCCCATCATGAGCAGCTCGAGAGTCCGGCGGTCCTCGTCTCGCCCGCTCGGCATTGAAGCCGCTGGCCCGCCCGCGCGCGCGGCCTTCCAGCATCTCGCGTTCGGCAGTGCGCTGGCGCTCGCGTTGATCGCGCTGCCCGTCGCGGCGCTCGCCGGCGACAAGCCCATGGATTCGCCCGAGACCGGCACGGAGTCGGTGACTCCCACGTACGCGAACTCGGGCCCGTCCGCCGCCGGCTACAAGCCGCGCATTCTCGGACTGTCGCGCTATCGCAAGGCCGCCCGCGCCAGCAAGGCCGGCAGCCTGGGAGTGGCGCAGGTGGAGTGTCCGCAGTGTGACCCCCTCGCGCCCTACGTGCCCGAGAGCTTCCACCACTCGAACAAGATCAACAACTTCTGGATGCCGCTCCAGCCCGGCAAGCAGCTCGTGCTCCAGGGCGTCGCGAACCGCGGCGGCGGCCTGCTCGAGCACCACGTGATCTTCACGGTCACGGATCTCATCAAGGTGATCAACGGCATCCCGTGCGTGGTGGTGTGGGACCAGGACATCAACCAGGGCGTGCTGTCGGAGTCCGAGCTGGCGTTCTTCGCGCAGAGCGACGACGGCGCCGTCTACAACTCGGGAGAGTACCCCGAGGTTTACGAGCTGGGTCAGTTCGTCGACGCCGAGAACACGTGGATCCATGGTATCGAGTGGGCGCGTGCCGGCGTGCACGTCGAGGCCAATCCCGTCGTCGGCAAGGGATACGAAGAGGCGAACGCTCCGGAGAACGACTTCTGGGATTGCGGCCGCGTGGTCGAGATCCAGTCGAAGAGTGACCGGGCGAAGCCCAAGGTGTGCGTGCCCGCGGGCTGCTTCCAGGACATCATGACGGTCCGCGAGTGGGCGCCGCTCGACGGCTGCGACGTCATCCAGGTGAAGACGTACGCCAAGGGCATCGGCATCATCCAGGTGGGCGCGATCGACGACCCCGAGGGCGAGACGCTCGTGCTCACGCAGATCAATCAGTTGAATAACGCGCAGATGGACGCCGCGAGGGCCTCCGCCCTGGCGCTGGACGCCCATGGCCCGCAAGTGAACGAGATCTACTATCGGACCCAGCCCGCGTTCCGCGACCGGTCGAACGATCCCAGCCAGCCCATCCCGACCGTGTACCAGACGGGCGACGAGTCGGCCGGCGTGTCGGCCCGCGCGTTCCTCGCCATCGGCCGGAACCCGGTCAAGGGCTCGACGTCGATCTCGTATGGCCTGGCCGAGGAGGGCGCTGTCGATCTCGCCATCTACGACGTGGTGGGTCGCAGGATCCGCTCGCTCGTCGGCCAAAGCGAAGCGGCGGGCAGCCACACTGTCCAGTGGGACGGCCGCGACGACTCCGGGAGCAGCGTGGCCCGTGGTGTGTACTTCGCCCGGCTCCGCGCCGGCACGCAGACGTTCAAGAAGACGCTGGTGATCGCTCCGTAGCTCGAGCGTCCGTCAATCCTCGAGAGCCCCCGGCATGGAACACTCGGCGCCGGGGGCTCTCGCTCGTCCGCCGGCCGGCCGCGCCGATTCGGGCTTCGCTCAGCCGCGGGCATGGGTCGGCCGATAACCCCGGGGTCCCCGAGGAGGCCCCCATGACCCGACGACTGTACTTCGTGTTGCTCGCCGCGGCGGCCGCCGCGGGTTGCGCCGGACCCAACAAACTCGCCGAGAAGAGCCAGCGTGAGCTCGCCGAAGGTGACGTGTGGAAGGCGTGGCAGCTCGCCACGCGAGCGCTCGACCGTGAGCCCATGAACCCGCGCGCTCGCGAAGCCGCCGCCGCAACCGCCTCGGTCATCTCGACCGACTGGCAGCGCAAGATCCACGGCCTGGCGGGCGTGGACAGCCTGCGCGCCGCGGAACAAGTGCTGGCGTTCGCCGAGTTCCGCGCCAACGCCGTCGACTACACCACGGTGAACGTGCCCGAGACCTGGGTCAGCGAGGAGCGCACGCTGCGCAACGCCGCGGCGCGATTCCACTACGGCGAGGGCCGCGCAGCCCTGGCCGCGAGCCGTCCCAAGGCCGCGTTCATGCGTTTCCACGAGGTGGAGCGCTACGTGCCCGGCTACCGCGACGTCGCCAAGCTCACGGCCGGCGCGTACGAGAAGGCGATCACCCGCGTGGCCGTGATGCCGTTCGCGAGCGGCGAGGTCGGCTTCGGCCGCGAAGTCTCCGACCGCTGGCGCGACGCTCTGGCGCACGAGATGGCACCGCCGTCAGCGCAGTTCACGCGCATCCTTGGAGCC
>JAHFBX010000207.1:3291-5899 GCA_023249815.1 Candidatus Eiseniibacteriota bacterium | reverse complement strand
CAGGGTGACGTGCACGGCATGCTGCTGTCCGCATGCGCCTACAACCGCATCGCCGGGAACACGTTCAACACCACCGTCAACAGCTGCTTCGGCTTCTTCTTCCCGGTCGAGATGTACGAGTCCTATTCCAACGTGCTGCAGGGCAACACGTGGACGATCGTGATGAACGCCACGCCGGGCGGATCCCACGGCGTGTGGTGTCACCGCGACTCGTCCAGCTACAACCGCTACATCGGCAACACGGTCACCGTGCTGGGTCCGGGCACGATCTCGTTCATGATCACGAACCCGGGTTCGTTCGGCCAGACGACGGGCCACAACCTGTTCAGCAACAACTTCATCCGCGACGACTCCCCGCAGGGCGGCACGGGCGTGTTCTGGTACTACGACGGCGTTCGGCAGGACACGCTCCAGTTCAACACGTTCATCACCAGCTCGGGCGCCTCGCTCGTGAACATCCCGTCCGGCGCTCCGGCGAACGGCATCGTCCTTCGCCACAACACCTACATGACCGCGGGCAGCACGGCGATCGATTTCGCGCACTGTGCCGCGCCCACCAACAACTCCCGGCTGGTCTCCGAGATCTTCTACTGCGGCAGCGCGAACGGTTCCGGCACCGAGAACGTGCGCGTCGTCTCCGGCTTCGGGCTCGATTCTTCCGGCGTGTATTTCTCGCGCGGCTCGAGCAGTGCCTCGCGCGCGATCTCCGTGGCCGGCCTGTCCGGCACACCGGGATCGGGCGGCGCCAACGGCATCGCGGGAGAGGCCGTCTGGGGATCGCCGATGTTCGCGGACTCGAGCTACGCCAACTTCAACGGGACGCCGACGGCCACTTCGGCCGCGGCCCGCAGCGGTCTGTTCGACGGCTACGCGGGCGCCATCCCTTTCGGGGGTGGCGGGCAGGACGTGACACCACCCGCGACAGTCACCGACCTGACCCTTGGCCAGCCGGGCGGCTCTTCCCTGCTCATTAGCTGGACCGCGCCGGGCAACGACGGCGTGACCGGCACCGCCGCGCTCTACGACCTGCGCTGGTCCAGCAGCGCGATCACCTCCGCCAACTTCGCAGCGGCCACCGCCGTCTCGCCCCAACCCGTGCCACAGGCGGGGGGCTCGGCGCAGTCGTACGTGGCGCTCGGCCTCGCCTCCGGCACGACCTACTGGTTCGCGCTGCGCGCGCGCGACCCGGCCGGCAACTGGTCGGCGGTCAGCAACGTGCCCTCGGCCGCCACCTCGGGCGACGCCACACCACCGGCGGCGATCAAGGACCTCACCACGAGTCCCTAGCCATGGTCAGCGAGCGAGCGCGACATCGCGGCGCGCCAGGGGAGCCCGGCGGGGGCGCGTTCAGCCCTCGACGTCGTCGGCGCGGATGAAGTCGCGGTGCTTTCCGCGGCCGCGGCGCTCGAAACGCGGCACGATCCTTATCGCGACGTCGATCCCCAGCACCTCGCGCACCTCGCCGCGAAGCCGTTCGAGCCACGCCTCGCGCCACGCGGGCCCCGTGACGATTCGCAACTCGACGCGGTCCGGGTACTGGACGAACTGGTACTCGCGCACGCGCCCCTCGCGACCGTGGCTCTTGAAGATGTACGAGGGCTGGTTGGCGTTCACGCCCCGGCCGCCGGGGAGCACCAGCGTCTCGCCGGCCCGTCCGGCGAGCGTGCCCAGCATCGGCAGCGCGCAGCGCGCCCCCGGCGGCAGCGGCCAATCCGCCCCGGATTCCGGAACGCCGGCCGGCTCGACGAGGTCGCCCACGGCGTAGCGCAGCATGGGCATGCGCGCGTTGTGCAGGTCGGTCAGCAGCAGCTCCCAACCGCCCTCGGCCGTGCGCGCCTGATCCACGACGACCGACTCGACCGGCACGCGCATGCCGCCCTCGGGGTGCTCTAAGCCCGCCACACCGATCTCGGCGCAACCGTAACTGTCCACCACGGGGCAGCCGAAGGCCGCGGCGATCCGCTCGCGCTGCTCCTCGCGCAGCACCTCGGCCGTCGCGATCGCGACCTTCCAGCGCAGCGCCCGGCCGTCGAGTCCCTGCGCGCGGACCTCGTCGGCGAACTGGGTCAGCGCCGAGGGGTAACCGAGAGCGAACGTCGTGCGGTCGCGCAGGAGCGAGTCGAAGAACGCGCGCGCGCGTTCCGGATCGAGCGTGAACGCCGAGCAACGGACGCGGTTGAAGAAGCGGTCCTTTCGCGCGGCCGTGCGCCGGGACTTCTCGTCCAGCGGCACGCCCCAGAAATAGGCGTGCCGCTCCCCGCAGTCCACGCCCCACCAGCGCCAGGCGCGGAACACGTTGGCGTGCGCGTGCGCCCACGACAGGTGAGCGCGATCCACCTGGACGGGCGTGCCCGAGGAGCCCGACGTGGCGGCCACGAGTCCCGGCGGCGCGGCCGTCGAACGCATCTCGGCGGCGTGCTCCTGGAGCTGGGCCTTGCTCAGCGCAGGCAGCCGCCGCCAGTCCGCCATGGACTTGAGGTCGCCGGGAGCGAAGCCCGCGGCCTCCCAGGTGCGCCGCCAGTAAGGCACCGTGTCCCAGCAGTGGCGCACGAGAGAGCGAAGCCGCTACCACTGGAGCGCGCCAAGCGCCTCGGCGGGGAGGCGCCCG
>JAHFBX010000207.1:0-3281 GCA_023249815.1 Candidatus Eiseniibacteriota bacterium | reverse complement strand
ACGCCGGGTCCCTCCGGTGGGGGATGGAGCGATGGTCGTGCCGGGACAACACGTCAGGCTCCGTTGGGGAGGCCTGCAACGTCGCGCGGCGTTCTCACCCGGAGCCTAGCGCATTTCGCCGGGCGCGACGCCGCGCCAGGCCGGGCCCTGAAGTTCCGGGCGAAGGGCGGGTCCGTGCCGTTGTGCGTGGTTCTCGACCGCGCGGGCTGAGGCTACTTCACGCCGAAGTTACGCTCGCCCTGCGGGCGGAAGAACACGATCTGGTTCTTCGGGGGCCGCTTCGCCTGCAGCAGCGCCGTGTTCGCCGCGCGCCACAGGTCCTGCGGCGAGTCCGCGTGGTCGGGGAACATGGCGACGCCGATGCTCATGGTGAGGTGCACGCGGTGCGCCCGGCCATCCAGGCCCTCCAGGCGGATCGCCGTGCGTTCGATCGTGGAGCGGAGCCGCTCGGAGATGGCGAACACGTCCTCGGCCACGACGGGGGGCGTGAGCAGGATGGCGAACTCCTCGCCGCCCCAGCGCGCCACGGTGTCAAACGGGCGCACGCCCGTACGCAACGTCTGCGCCACCTGCACCAGCACCTGGTTGCCGGCCTCGTAACCAAACGAGGTGTTGAAGGACTTGAAATCGTCGATGTCGCAGATGAGCAGCGACAGCGAGCTCTGTTCGCGCTGGGCGCGGGCGATCTCGTTTCGAACCTGGAGATCGTAGTAGGACCGGTTGTACGCGGTCGTCAGGGGATCCACGAACACCAGCTTCTCGATCCGTTCGGCGCGCTCGATGATGCCGCCGCAGAAATCGGCGAGCAGGGCGATCATGGCCAGGTCCGCGGGCTGGTACGCGTCGCGCTCGGGGCTGCGCACCTCGAGATGCCCGATCGGCTCGCCGTCGCTCCCCGTCACCGCGAGGACCACCAGCGAGCGAACGCCACTGGCGCGGGCGGACGCGGCGAGCGAAGCGCTGCGGTCCGTGTCGGGGCAGTAGAAGAGCATGCCGTGGTGCTCGATGGCATCCGCGGCGAGGGCCGGGTCGAGCGGCTTCTGCTCGCCGCTCTCGGCGTCGTCATCCTTGCCGAAATAGTGCACGATCGCCGAGGCGAGCAGTTCGCGCCCGGCCTGCTCGAGTTGCGCCGACAATCCGGCGCGCGTCGTGCCCGTGCGCGGGTCGGTGAAGATGAGCGGGTCGTCGAGACGGATGAGCCGGCGGACCTGGTCCAGCCGGGCCGGCGCCTGGGTCGGGAGCGCGGTGCGCGACTGCATGCTCACGCCGTTGCGCACGCGCGGGCCGGGCAGGTGCAGCGTGAAGACGTCGTGCCGGTCCCTGCGCTGGTAGCGCACGACGGGCGTGGCGGCGCCGGGGGCCGCGGGCAGGCGCTGGAGCGCTCCGCGCTGCTCCAGCAGGTCGATCGCGTGCAGCGCGGCGTGCTCCAGCTCGGCGAGGACCCCGGAACGCAGCGCGCGTTGCACGCGCATCCGGTCCACGGGGGGCAACTCGTCCACGGGCAACAGCCGTTCGAGCAGGTCCCGGAATCCGATCTGCTTCTGTTTCATGGGCTCACCCGCCTCCCTGCCGGTCGCCCCGATTGGGTCCCGAACGCCCTGGTTCAATGGGTGCTGCCTCATCGGTGTCGAGCAATGGAAGAACCCGCGCACTGGACGTCCCAAGTCTATCATACGAGCCGGTCCTTCCCGGCGGCCCGGGGGTTTCCGGCTTGACGCCCCACGGCTCGCTCCGTAGGTTGCAAGCATCGCCACGGTCCCATTCCGGTCTCCAACCGCATCGGTCTTATGCGCCTTTCCGAACTCCTCACTCCGCAGGCGATCACCACCCGGCTGCAGGCCACGGGCAAGCGGGAAGCGATTGCCGAACTCGTGCAGTTGCTCGAGTCCGCCCACGGCATCCACAGCCAGGGCGAGATCCTCGATCGCGTGCTCCGCCGCGAGGCGATGATGTCCACCGGCATCGGGAACGGCGTGGCGATCCCGCACGGCAAGGCCCGGCTCGTGGACCGGCTCGTGGCCGCCTGCGGCGTCTCGGCGCAGGGGATCGATTTCGAGTCCGCCGACGGCGAGCCCGCGACCCTCTTCGTGCTGCTGGTCGCGCCCGAGAGCGGCGGCGCCCTCCACGTCAAGGTGCTGGCGAACATCTCCCGCCTGCTCAAGGAGGAGCCGGTGCGCCGCTCGCTCCGCGAGAGCAGCGGCCCGGATGCGTTCTTCGCCGCGCTGAAGGCGGCGGAGATGGTGCACATTCCGCAGTAACCTTCCTCCCGACACCGCGCCGGGCGGATGCCGTGCGCGGCCGAAGGCTGCGCCGCGTGCGGAGGCCCCATGCACCTTCTCGAGGCCTGGACGACGCTTACCCCGCTGGAACTGGTGCGCCTGCTGGGGCTGCCGATCGCCATCTTCCTCGCGGCGATCCTGCCCGGAAGACGCACGACCGCCGCGGTCGCCGTCGCGGTCGCGATCGGTGTCGCGGGGCTCGACGAGCTCGGCGCGCCCTCGTTCGTGCGCGCGGGCTGGGTGACGCTCTGGCTCGTCGTGGCGTGGCAGTCCGGTTCGCGCGGCCACGACGGCGACCGCGCGCGCCCGACGGCGCGGGGCGCGTTCGAGGCGGGGGCGGTCGCGCTGCCGCTGGGGCTGGGACTGGTCCTGCTGCTGCTGGCCGCGCTCTCGCGCCAGGGGCTCGCGAACGCCGACGCGCGTCGTGCGTCGCTGGGGGCGCTCATCCTGGGGGCCGGACTGCTCCACCTGATGCTCCGCCGCCACGCGCGCCGCGCGCTCGTGGCCTTCGCCGCGCTGGGGCTGGGGCTCGAGCTGCTCGCGGCATCGGCCCGCGCCGCCGACGTGCTGCACGAGGGTCCGCCCTCCGGCGCGGCGCTGGCCGGCGCGCTGGCACTGGTGGCGCTGACCTCCCGCATCGTGGACGCGCGCGAGCGATTCGCCGGCTCGCCGCTCGTCAGCGACGCGCACGAGCTGCACGATTGAGGCGCGGGTGAACCGCCCCGGGTTCCGACTTCCGCCGCAGCTGCCGGGGCTCGCCGCGGCCGGCGCGGGATTCCTGCTGCTGGCCGTTCCCGGCATCGGGCGCGCGGCGCTCGGCACCGAACTCGTTGCGGCGGCGTTCTGGCTGTGGTCGCGCCTCGGCGACGATCGCCGCGAGCAGCTCGCCCGATGGGGCTGGCTGCGCCGGCCCGCGATGGCGCTCTGGCTCGCGGCGGCGCTCGCGCTCGCGCTCCCCCCCTCCGGCACCAACCACTCGCCGACGGCTCCCGGGGGCACGAT
>JAHFBX010000017.1 GCA_023249815.1 Candidatus Eiseniibacteriota bacterium | reverse complement strand
GGCGGCCGCGCTGGCGCGGAGCGCGTGACGAAGCACCAGCGCGCGGCGGACGCGGGCGTACACGGTCCGCAGGCGTGAATGGAGCGGGGAAGACGGCGGGCGAGTGGTCATGATGGGTGTCAGCGGCCCGGCCGAGTCAGTGCGTGAGCGCGTACTGGGCGACGTTAATCGCCATGCGGAGCGCGGATTCACGCTTCTCCGGAGGATCGTGGTGAACCTCCTCGTCCTCGAGACCGTCCCCGAGGTCGCTGTCGAATGAAAAGAATACACAGAGCCTTCCGTCGCGGACAATGCCGTACGCGCGCGCCGGTCCGCCGTCGTGCTCGTGGATCTTGGGCAGACCCGCCGGGAACTCGTACGGCCGCCGGAAGACGGGGTGGTCGAACGGCAGCTCCACCATGTCCGCGTCGGGGAACAGCCGCTTCATCTCCCGCCGGAACGAGGGGGCAAGACCATAATCGTCATCCACCCAGAGAAATCCTCCCGAAACCAACCAGCGGCGCAGATTCGAGAGCTCGGCGTCGCTGAATTTGATGTTCCCATGACCTGCCGCGAACACGAACGGGTACTGGAACAGCGCCGCCGAGCCCGGCTCCACCACGGCGGCGTCGTCGCCGGCCACGGCGATGCTCGAGCGCTGGCGGAGCCCGGCGATGAGGTTTCGGAGCGAGGTCTGGTTGCCGTACCAGTCGCCGCCCCCTCCGTACTTGAGGCGCGCGATGCCGAACGCTCGCGCACCGGGTGGCGTGGGCGCGGCGCGCGCGGGCGCCAGCGAGGCGGCGAACAGCACGAGTGCGAAAAGCCCCACGACGGCGCGGCGCGTTCGCCCGTCTCGGTGTGCTCGAAGGCCCCGGAGTCCCGGGACGTGCCGCGCCGGCGTCGCCATGGCGTGATTGAAGCACGAAGGGGGAGGGCCTGTGGCCCTCCCCCCGACGGGTGCGCGGCGCCGCCTGACCGGCGCTGGAATCAGTGCCGCCAGACGCGGCGGTCGGCGGAGCCCCCCGAGGAGGGGGTGAGGTAGGGCCATCCGAGCCGAGTGACGTGCTGCTGGCGACCCAGCTGCAGCGTCGCGGCGGAAGGCTCCGCGACGCCCGCGTTCGCGGGCGCATTCGCCGGCCCGCGCGTGAGCGAGCGCCTCGTCACTTTGGTGCCACCCAGCGAGAAGAACAGCTTCGATTTCTCGATCCCGAACGTGGCTGGGAGCAGGAACGCCAGGTCGGTCGAGACCCCGAGCGAGTCGAGGTCGCCCGGCGTCTGAGCGATGACCTGGCCGGTCCTGTCCACGCCCGAGATGCGCACGAGATAATCGTGTCCGAGCAGGGGTGGCCGGTAGCGGAGCGTGAGCATGTCGGTGGCGCCGAGCTTGAACTGGACCGAGCCGCCCGGGTTGTTGCCCTCTCGATACGCGATGAGCAGGTCGGCCGCCGTCAGGTAGGAGATGGGCGCCGGATACGACGAGACCAGCCGCTCGAAACCCGCGATCGGCTTCTCGTAGATGTGGATCCAGTAGCCCACCGCGTCCGGGACACCCACCCACGACACGGTGAACAACGAGTCGAGCGGGAACAGCTCGCCGTTGTACTTGATGCGGATCAGGTCGGTCTGGGTGAGTTGGCCCTCGTTCGTGAGCGGGGAGGCGTGCGTGGCGATTCCGTCGGAAAGCCCGCGCGCCACGTAGCTGGACGGGGTGTAGCCGCTCGGCGAAGGGTCGGGCGTGAAGAACTCCTCGTAGCCCACGTCCACGTACTTGAACTGGCTCTGCAGCGCGTGGTCCGCGGTGCGTTCGAAGCGGCGGGCGTCGACGCGGCGGAACATCTCGAACGAGTTCGCGGTCGTCCCATCGAGAAGCAGCAGCAGCGGCATGGTGGTCGGGCCCGGGAGCGCTTGTGCGGACAGCACGACGGAATCGATGTTCGTGCTGGCGTAGTCGCGCACCATGACGCGCAGCCCGTGGTTTCGATACGAGACCAGCCGGGCGTTGGGGTTGGTCACACCCTCGGGGAGGCTCGGGTCCGGAGCAGGGTCCGTCGTGAGCGCGCCACAGCCGGCGAGGGCGGCCAGCGCAACCAGCGCCACCCTCACGGTGAACCACTTCGAATACCGGGTCATCGTCAGCCCTTTCGTCACTCGACCGCGACGCCCTTGCGGCGGTCGAGAGCGATCCAGATGTCGAGTGCGATGGCACTGGCCACGTACACCGACGAGTAGGTGCCGAACACCACGCCGACCAACATGGCGAACGAGAAGTCCCGCAGCACGTCACCACCCCAGATGAACAGGGCCAAGGCGGCGAGGAACACCGTGAAAGCGGTGATGATCGTGCGCGACAGCGTCTCGTTGACCGCGATGTCCATGACCCGCGCGTGCTTCTCCTTGCGGAGCGCCTTCGCGCGTTCACGGATGCGGTCGAACACCACGATGGTGTCGTTGATCGAGTAGCCGGCGATGGTGAGCAGCGCAGCGACCACGGTGAGGGAAACCTCGCGCCCGGTGAACATGAGGGCCCCCAACGTGACCAGCACATCGTGGAACAAAGCCGCGACGCCGCCAAGCGCGAACTTGAACTCGTAGCGGATTCCCACGTACAACAGGATGGCGCCGAGGCTCGCGAGGATGGCCATCATGGCCTTCTGGCGCAGGTCGCTCCCGACCTTGGGTCCCACCGTCTGGTTGCCGCGAAGCTCCATGGTGACACCCGGCAGATGCTTGCTCACGGCGGTCTGCACCTGGGTGACGGGATCGCCCTTCGCGTGGAACCGGAGCAGGTATTCGTTCTGGTTGTCACCGGTCAGCTGCTGCAGCTCGGCCTGGACCTGTTCGGCCTCGAGCGCCGCGCGCAGCCGGTCTGCCGGCACCACCTCGCTGGTGCGGATCTGGAGCAGGGTGCCGCCCGTGAAGTCCACGCTGTAGCGGGGACCCTTCACGAAGAACCAGCCGATTGTGGCCGCGAGGCACAGTGTCGAGAAGATGTAGGCGAAGCGCCTGTACTTCATGAACGGGATGTCGGTCCCGATCAACATCTGGAACATGGGATCGTCCTCGCTCTCAGATACTCAGGCGTTCGACCTTGCCGCGGCCGAGCCAAAGGTCGTAGATCATCCGCGTGAACAGCACCGCCGTGAACAGGTTCGCGAGTAGGCCGATGCTGAGCGTGACCGCGAAGCCCTTGATCGGGCCCGTGCCGAACTGGAACAGGAACAGCGCGGAAATGAGCGTCGTGGAGTGGGCGTCGAAGATGGTGCGGAACGCGCGGTCGTAGCCGTTGCGCACGGACTCGTGGATGCTCTTGCCGTGACGGAGCTCCTCGCGCACGCGTTCGAAGATCAGCACATTGGTGTCCACGGCCATGCCCACGGTGAGCACGATGCCGGCGATGCCCGGCAGCGTGAGCGTGGCACCGAAATAGGCCATGGCGGCAATGAGGTAGAGGAGGTTCAAGGTCAGCGCGGCGATCGCGACCAGACCGGAGAGCTGGTAGTAGATGGCCATGAACGCCACCACCATGAGCGTGCCGATGAGCGCCGCCGTGAGGCCTTCATGGATCGAGTCCGCCCCCAACGACGGCCCAACCGTGCGCTCCTCGAGGATGCGCACAGGAGCCGGCAGCGCGCCGGCCCGCAGTACGATGGCGAGATCGCGCGCGGTGTTCACGTCGATGCTGCCGCCCGTGATCGACGCGTCCCCCGAGGGGATGCGGTCGCGGATGAACGGAGCCGACTGGACGACACCGTCCAGGATGATCGCGAGCTGCTTGCCGACGTAGTTTCCGGTGACGCGCGCGAAGTCGGCGCGGCCGCGCGGCGTCATCTTCATGCTCACGCCCCAGGCGCCGGGATTCGTCTGGTCCAGGCCGACCTGCGCCTCGGCGCTGGCCACCGAGCCGCCGGTCATCTCGGAGGTCTTCTTCAAGACGTAGAGCGAGCGCCCGGTGACCCCGACGTGCGCCTCGTTCTCGGAGCCCCACAGCACCTCGGTGTCGCCCTGGATCAGCGAGTCGAGCCCGGGCGTGGCGAGCAGCCGCTGCACATTGGGCACGTCCACGTCTCGGAAGAAGCCCTGGTCCAGCATCAGCCCGGAGAGGGGCGTGCGCGCGAGTGCGGTATCGCTGGTGCCCGAGATCCCGCGAGAGGCGAGCCAACTGTCCAGGCGTTGGAACAGCACGCGCTGCTCCTCGGCCGAGCGCACGAGCTTGAACTCGAGCAGCGCGGTCTTGCCGATGAGGTCGATGGCGCGGCTGCGGTCGGTGAGTCCCGGCAGCTGCACGGTGATGCGATCGGTGCCCTCGATCTGGATCAACGGCTCCGCGACGCCGAACTGGTCGATGCGATTGTTGATGATCTCGCGCGCGCGCTCGACGGCGTCCTTGGCCTCCGCGGCCGAGAGCTTGGACTTGTCGACTTCGAGCAGGAGCTGCAGTCCGCCCTGGAGGTCCAGTCCGAGGTGGATCGCCTGCTTGCGAAGCTTGGCCAGCTTCGCGGGCTCCAGCGCCTGACGCTGGGCGGGCGTCAGCGCGTAAAACTGGTACGAAGGCCACAGGCTCCACAGGGACAGTGCGGTCACCACCAGCACGCCGAGTAGTTTGCCCTGGTCCGAGCGGGTCATGGGCTCCCCCATACGGTCAACCGCCGGGAAGGCGCAAAGCCCCCCCGGCGCAATGGAAAAATGAGGGCGGGAGTCTACGGGCGACCCTAGCGAGTGTCAACGAAACGCGAGGCACGGCGCGGGTTTGGGGCCGCTGACCGCGCTCGGGACCGCGATTCTGGCGCACCGTGGCGACGCGAGAGGTCCGGGCGGCGACCCTCGGGCGCGGGGTTCCATCCCGGCCTCGGATGGGTCCGTGGGAGGAGTGCGTCGCCGCGCCGGCCGGGACAGGGACCGGTTGGCAGCCGGTCCCGACGTATCGCGATCGGAACAACTTCTCAGGGAGGGACGGGGTGGGGAGGTGAAGGCAGGCGTGGGTGGCGGGATCCCGGCCGGCGAGGCCCACCGCAGTCGCCGCAAGCCGCATGCCTCGACGCATGGGTGAGACACCGCCACAGGTTGCGCGAGTGCACGCGTCGGAGCGCTGGCGGCGGCGACGAGCGGGTGACACTTGCGGCTTTCGCGATGCGCACGAGCACCTCGAGCCTTGGTGGCGCGCCACGGATCGTGAGTCTTGACACTCCACGAGCCCGCCACCTAATGTGCCGCGCCTACCCGCACCGGGGCCCACCTATCTCCTAGCTTTTCGAGGAGCTTCCCAAGCATGCACTCGCGCTTCCGCGTGGCGAGCGTCGTGGCGCTCTCGTTGCTTGCCACGGCCGGCGTCGGCCACGCCCAGCAGGCGGATTCCGTCGCGACAAAGGGCCCCCTGCCCGGCCGCGGCGGCATCGGCGGCCAGGTCGGCGGCACGTACATGTTCGCCGAGAGCGACTACTCCGAGGGCTCGCAGCCGCGGTTGTCGTTCACTGGCCACTTCCGTTACGTCATCAACAAGCGTTGGGGCTGGCAGTTCAGTCCATCTTTCACGTGGAACGGCTACGTGTCGCACGCCGACGCGCCGTTCGTGGACGCGAACTTCCCCAACGAGGGCGTCTCGAAGCAGTTCTACCTGACGCAGGTGCTCGGGGTCTCGAGCCAGCTGCAGTGGTACACCGGAACCGGCCGCAGCCGCTGGCACCTGGGTGCGGGCCCGGCCATGTACCGCGTGGTCGTGCAGAACCACCGCAAGGTGGTGGAGGACCCGCTCACGCACGAACTCCACGACGGCCTGCACATGGGCGCCGTCGGCGAGCTGGGCGTGGAGCACTTCCTGAAGCGCCTGCCGAACACGTCGCTCGAGCTCACCGCTTCGTGGCAGGCGGCGTTCGCGAAGAGCGACGGCCGCTGGCAGACCGGTTGGAACGGCAACCCGATGCTCGCCGAGCTGCGTTTCGGCGGGCATTACTACTACGACTTCCGCAAGCCCAAGCCGAAGAGCACGAAGCCGGGGCTGGGCCGATGATGCTCGGGACCGCGGCGCGTTCGCTGCGGTCCTGTGCCTTCCGGAGGGGACGCGGGTGAGTGACCGCGTGGCATGGACGGACAAGGTGGGGCCCGAGGCCCTCACCTTCGATGACGTGTTGCTCGTGCCGGGCTACGCCGCCATGCACCCGCGCGACGTGGACACGCGCTCGCGCTTCACACGCGGCATCCCGGTGAACATCCCCGTGGTGAGCGCCGCCATGGACACCGTCACCGAATCCGCGCTCGCCATCGCGCTCGCCCGCCTCGGCGGCATCGGCGTCATCCACAAGAACATGTCCATCGAGGAGCAGGCGGCGCAGGTGGACCGCGTGAAGCGCAGCGAGAGCGGCATGATCGTGGATCCGGTCACGCTGCCACCGAGCGCCTCGTTGGCCGAGGCGCACGCCATCATGGCGCGCTTCCATATCTCGGGCGTGCCCATCACCGAGAATGGCAAGCTCGTGGGCATCCTGACGAACCGTGACCTGCGGTTCGAGGACGATCACGCGCAGCGGGTGAGCGCGGTCATGACGCGCGCGAAGCTCATCACGGCGCCGGTCGGCACCACGCTCGAGTCCGCTCGCGCCATCCTCGCCAAGCACCGGATCGAGAAGCTGCCGGTGGTGGACGAGAAGATGATGCTCAAGGGCCTGATCACGGTGAAGGACATCGAGAAGCGCATCCGGCACCCGCACGCGTGCAAGGACTCGCTCGGCCGGCTGCGCGTGGCGGCCGCGGTGGGCGCGGCCGGCGACTACATCGAGCGCGCGCAGGAGCTGGTGCGCGCGGGCGTGGACGCGCTCGTGGTGGACAGCGCGCACGGACATTCCTCCGGCGTGCTCGAGGCGACGCGCGCGCTGAAGCGTGCGGTCGCCGGCGCCGAGCTGGTGGTGGGCAACGTCGGTACCGGCGAGGGCGCCAAGGCCGTGGCGGACGCGGGCGCCGACGCGGTGAAGGTGGGCATGGGACCGGGTGCGATCTGCACGACGCGCGTCGTGACCGGCGCCGGCATGGCGCAGATCACGGCCGTGCTCGAGGCGGCCAAAGCGCTCGAAGGGCGCGACGTGCCGATCATCGCGGATGGCGGGATCAAGTACTCCGGCGACTTCGTCAAGGCGATCGCCGCGGGCGGCCACACGGTGATGCTCGGCGGCATGTTCGCCGGCACCGAGGAGAGCCCGGGCGAGGTGGTGCTCTACGAAGGCCGCCAGTACAAGGTGTATCGCGGCATGGGCTCGCTCTCGGCGATGGCGGCCGCCAAGGGTAGCCGCGAGCGCTACTTCCAGGACAACACGGACGAACTGTCGAAGCTCGTGCCCGAGGGAATCGAGGGCCGGGTGCCGCTCAAAGGCCCACTCGCTCCGACCGTGTTCCAATTGATGGGCGGACTCAGGGCCGGCATGGGTTATTGTGGCGTCGCCACGGTCGAGGAGCTCCGCACGATGAGTCGGTTCGTGCGCATCAGCGGCGCGGGTTTGCGCGAGAGCCACCCGCACGACGTGAAGATCACCAAGGAGGCCCCGAACTACGAGGTGCGCTGAGCCTTGCCGGCCGCGGGAACGCTCTCGCGCCGTAACGACCGCGCACCGCCGCCCCACCCGCTCGCTGCCGGACCCGTGGCACACGAGACCCATCCGTCTGACCTTCCAGGGAGGAGGAGACCATGCGGCTCACCGGACCTCGTCGAGGCAATCCCACGCTGCGGTTCATGATCGAGCAGACCGCGAGACGCCGCATGGCGGCCGGTCTCCGGGTGGAGCGCGAGGGCGCAACCCCGGGCCGCGCGAACGACATGCTGCGCTGGAGCCGTGAGTTCTTCGAGCGGGTGCACGCGACGCTGCTGCCGCGCACGTCGCACGTGGCCGACACCGCCGAGGGCCAGCTCCGTTACTACGGCACGAAGGCGATGAGCGTGTGGGCGTTCGTCTCGCGGCACGCCACGGCGCTCGCCTACGATCACGCCGAGACTCCGGCGCAGATCCAGGAGCGTGCGCGGCGCTGGCTCGCATGTCTCACGACGCGCACCGCTCCGGGCCTGGCGAGTCCACACTGGGGACACCCCATCTATGGCGCGCGGCTCGATCCCGCGTCGGGCGAACTGGACGTGGTCTGGGCCGTGCCCGGTGAGTGGTGCGAAGCGGTGCTCACGGGCGCGCTCCCCGAGAGAGAGTGGGATGCGCCACCCAGCTGGCAGGCGGAGCTGGCGGAAACGATAGGCTAGCCGGGGCACGCAGGACGACGGATCGCCCGGGGTGTGCGCTCACGCCAGGCGCGGGTCGCCCACCCGTCCCGCCCCCACCGCACAAGGCAACGAGCCCCGGGTTTCCCCGGGGCCCGCGCGTTCGCCCCGCGACTGGACGGTCGGTTGGCGAAGACAAAGTCCGCTCTCGCCGGCGCGCGGCGGAGCGGACGCTGTGCGTGGTCGGCTATCGCCGCGGCAATTCGAACTTGAAGCCGGGGTTGATGGCGCGGATCTCGCCGAGGACGCGCTCGAGGCTCTCCTCGGTGGCCGTGTCGGGCTTGTCCCGCCACGCCGTGTAGAGCTCGAGCAGCTCGTCCTGCTTGGTGCGCAGCAGCTCCTGCTGGGCGTGCTCGTCCACCGAGCGCTCGAGGTGGTAGACCTCGCCCTGCGAGAAGCGGCTCATCAGGTCCAGGTACTCGCCGCGCATGTGCGACAGGATGCGCAGGTACTTCTCGAACCCGGTGGACAGCTTCTCCAAGACGTCCGAGACGCCCGCGTTCTTCCGGTGCATCTGCTGCGAGTAGGTGTAGGCGAAGTGGTAGTAGGTCTTGCCCCGGCCGATGTAGGCCTCCTCGCTGGGCTGCACGCGGGTGCGCGCCGCCGCCGCCATGGCCGGGTTGTCGAAGATCCCGATGGACACCAGCAGGAAGTCGGCATTGGTCTTGTAGATCTGGTACTTGAGCCGCGCGTCCGTGGACGACGACAGCCGGCGGAAGACGTCGGTGTCGTACTTGGACAGGAACTTGCGCGACTGCTCCACGTACTCCGGGTTGATGAACGAGTGGAGCAGGTGGGCCAGGTAGACGTTCACGTCCTCGTCGTAGCAGTCCTGATTCGAGACGAGGCCTGTCTCCATGCGGCTGTAGAGGAGACAGTTGATCATGAAGAAATAGGTGGGCTGGAGATCCCGGCTGCTGTCCTTGAGGTCTACGTAGTGACGGGGGTTCATGCGCCGCCTCGACTGGCTCCTGCTCCAGCTGCTCGGCACCTCGATGGAGAGGTGCTCCGGGTCTCCCTGACCGGGTACAAAAGCATCGGTTGTGCCATACACGCCCTGCAGTGGATAAGGCGTTCACAGGCGCGACAGTGCGTTCGCGCAGGTCTGGCGCGGGTGCGAACGAAGCCCCGCATTCGCTGCGAGTTCGGGCTTGTCCACCCCGCGTGCGGGTGAATCCACCCGATTCCGCGGTCTCGCTCGCGAATGCGTCGGTCGCGCGCCGCGCGCGTTCCTGACCCGCACGGGACGCTTGCAGCACGCAATTGTCGTTATAGATATGAAAGTCCCTTGCCACCCGAATCTGCGGCTAACCCATGTGGCGCATCGTGATGAGGTGAGATCGCGTCACACGAGACCTGCCCGGCGCGAGGCTGTGGAGGTCGCGCTCGGATCGCTCGCGAGGCCGCGAACGAGCCGGCAACTCCCAGCGAGCGTGCAAGAAAAGCCTCGGCATGCAGTTTGCGAGATGCCATCGTGAGTTCCACGACTCGGGTTCCCCCTACCCCTCCCATGCGCGCCGCCCAACCCACCCCTGCCTCGCAGCCTCGTCCCCGCATCGGCCCCGGCCTCAAGTTGAGGTTGTGGCTCGCATGCCTCTCCGGCGCCCTCGTCTCCGCGGCCGGAACGCTGTGGCTGCTCGCGACTCCGAGCCTCACCCCGTCCGATCCGGCCGTGTATGGCTGGCTCGCGGGCGTGGCCTGCGCGTCGCTGGTGGTCGGCCTCGTGCTCGCCCTGTGGATCGACCATCACGTCGTCGGCCACCTGCACGGACTGCTGCTGGGCCTGCGCTCCAACCGGGTCGCCGAACTGCGCGGCCTGCCCGCGGGCGCCGGCTGGGGCGAACTCTCCGAACTGGGCGACGCCGTGCAGGAGACGCTCGAGCGCCGCCATCGCGAGGCGCACGCGGTTCACGAACTCGAAGCCCTCCGCCATCACCTCGCCGCGCTCCACGCCGGGATCGACCGCTGGCAGCTCACCGAACGCTGGGAGCGGCCCGCGCTGCCGGAGGGCGAGGTAGGCAGCGTGGCCGACGTCCTGGGTCACGCGCTCCAGCGCCGCGTTGGCGTAGACGAGCAAAATCGCGAGGCCGCGCGCCAGGTGGCGAGCGAGCTGGCCGCGGTCATTGCCGATGCGACCGAGGCCGCTTCGCGCGCCGAGCGCGGGTTCGTCGAGGCGACGGGGCTCCAAACTTCGGTGCGCGAGCTGCAGCGGCTTTCGAGCGAGCTGGCTGCCGCACTTGCTGTGCCCGCCCCCGCGGGGACGCTCGAGGAATCCGCGGCCGAACGGGCGCGCGGCGCGCTCGAGGATCTCGTTGAAGCGTCGTCGGCGAGCGTGGACTCGCTCGGCCGTGGACTGCTGCGCGTCCAGGACGTGTCCGACCAGGTGCAGCGGATCGCGAATCGCGCCACGCTGATCGCCATCCAGGCCATCTCGGGCACGAGCGACCCGGCCACGTTCGCCGAGGAACTGAAAGCGTTGTCGCGCGACGTTCGCGACGCCACGGACCGCACGCAGCGCTTCGCGCAGGAGATCGACGCCGCGGTGAGCGAGGCCGATACGCGCATGCGCGAGTCGCGCGAACGCGCCCTCGCGCGGCTCGACATGCCCGCACCCGCCGCGCCTGCCGTGGCGCCGGCCGCCCGCGGCACCGACGTCCAGCGTCTCGTCGAGCGCGTGCTCGAGATGGTGCAGGACACCATGACCAAGGGCGAGCGGGTCTCGACCGCGAGTGAACGCGCTTCGAGCGTGGCCGAGCGCCTCGCGCGCCGGCTCGAGGTGAATGCCTCCGACGCCGAGGCGCTCGTCGTGCGCCTAGCTCCGGTGGGAGAGGGCCTGGCACCCCAGGGAGACGAGACGCCCGAGCTGCGGCTCGTGGACGTCACGCCGCTGTCCGAGGCCGAGCTGGAACCGGCGGAGCCGACCGCGCCCGAAGCGCGCGAGGAGGAGCGCCCGTGATCGCCTCGATGCGTCATGGCGACGAGGATGCGCGCGAGATCGCACGCGGCCTGGCGCTGGCGGTTCAGGGCGCCGTGGAGAGCCGGCGCGACGGGAACGCGGACGCGCGCGCGCTCAGTTGGGCCGCGGCCGTGGACGTGGCGGAACTATTGGACCTTTCAGGCCTGTCGCAGCTGCTCGCGGTGTGCGAGACGCACGTGGAGGCGCCGCCGCTCGCGGTGACCCACGCGCTCGATCGCCTCGCCCGGCTCGCGCAGGAGGCGCTCACGCGCGGAGACGTGACGCCGTTCGAGCAGGCCGATCGGGAACTGGGAGCACTCGCGGGCACGCTCACGTCGCAGGAGTGGAGCCCGCCCGGACTCGCCGACGAGCTGCCGGAATCCCTGCAGGCGCTTGGCGAATTGCTCTCCGACTTCGAACTGGACGACACGGAGGCCATTGCGCGCGCGCGGGTGACGCTGCCGGTGGCGGCGGGGCTGCGTGCGGCGCTCGACTGGATCGGTGCCGACCTGGGCGGCCGCCTGCGCGTCACGGTGCAGGACGCAGCGCTCACGCTCGCCGCCCGCGCCACACACGAACCGGGGCTCGGGCCCGCGGGCGCCATCCTGGCGCTCACAGGCGGCGCGTTGCTGCCCGAACCCGATGGCCGCTGGTCGATGCGCGTTCCGCTCCATGCCGACCGGCCGGCGTTCCTGCTCGTGCGCCAGGGTGAGTTGTCGCTGGCGCTGCCGTGGCATGCCGTGGCGCAACTGCGCATCGCCGACGAGTCGGCGCGCTCCGTGATGACCGAACCCTCGCTCAGGCCGTGGTCGCCGCTCACGCGCGCGCAAGGCGAGCGTCCGGCGGCACTCTTGGCGCTCGGTCTCACCCGCGCGTGGCTCCATCTCGATCATGTCGTGTGGCGTGTGTTCGCACAGCCCGAGCCGGCGAAAGCCTCGGACGTCGTTCCGGGCGGCCGTCTCGTCGTGCGCACCGACGAAGGTGGCGAGTACTGGGTGGTGGAGGTGAGCGAAGCGCTCGAGGGCGTGCCGCAGCTCCACACGCCCAAGCCTCAACCGCGGCCGCGACCGCCCAGTCTCGCGGTGACCGTTCCCACCGAGACTGCGCTCGACACGACCACGCCTTCGACGGTGGAGATCCCGCGCGTGCCGCGGCTGTCACATGCGCCCGCTGCCTCTGTGGTCGCGCCGGTCCCGGTTGAAGCCGGTGCGCCCGCCGCGCCTGAACAGACCTCGCCGGAGCCGTCGGGTTCGGAGGACGTGGAGGAACCCGAGGAGATCGTGGCCACGGCGGACTTACTCCCGACGCTCGGAGCCGACGACGTGCGCCCGCTCGGCCGGTCGATGCCGGAAAGCTCGACGACCCAGCGGGAGTTGGATGCGCGTTCAGAGACCTCCGCGGCAACGGTCGAGCCCGCGGCTTCCGCCGCACCGACCGAACCGGCATCCGCCAGCCCCGAGGAAGCCAAGCCTGCCAGGACCAGTTCTCGGTTCGCGCTGGTCGTGGACGACTCGCTCGTGGCGCGGCTGTCGCTGGGGCGGGTGCTCGAACGCGAGGGCTGGATGGTGGAGTGGGTCGAGCAGGCCGGCGACATGTGGGAAGCGCTGCACGGCTCGACCTGGGGTGTGGTGTTCGTGGACGTCTCCCTGCCCGACGCCAGCGGCCGCGCGCACCTGCGCGCGCTCGTGGCGAACCAGTTGGCCGCCACACCTCGCTTCGAGGTCGTGGCCCTGACGCGTGACGCCAGCGAGGAACGCCTGGCGCACGAGAGCGGTATCACGCGCACGCTCCGAAAACCGTTCACGCACGCCGCGCTCGAGCAGCTGACGCGCGAGCTTCCAGCGCCCTCGGCGGACGCATGATCCCGCGGCTCCCGGGGCCGCCTCGCGATCAGCCGCCGCCGCACGTCCTGCTGGCGGCCGACGACGCGCCGTTGGTCGAGGCGCTCGACAAGGCGCTTCGCGGGCACCACTTCCGAGTGACGCTCGCGCTGGATGGGGAAGACCTGCTGCGGCGCGCGCTCGCGGAGACGCCCGAACTCATCGTGGCGGGGCTTCGGCTCGCGAGGCGAAGCGGACTCGAACTGTGCGACTCGCTGCGTCGCGAGCCCGATCTGGGCGACGTGCCCATCCTGCTGCTCGCCACCGGGAACGATCCCGAGACTCGCGTCGAGGCCCTCGCGCATGGCGCCGATGACCTCATGACCAAGCCGCTCTCGGCTCGCGAACTGGTGGCACGAGCCCAGCGGCTGGTGATGCGGGCGCGGCAGGCGGCGCTTCACCGCCAGCGCACTCGGGACCTCGAGCGCGAACTGCAACGCGCCGAGCAGGACCTTCGTGGCGCGCGCGAGGAGGCGGCTCGCGAGCGCGGTTTGCGTTCGCTCGCGGGCGGCATCTTCGGCGAGCTCCTGCGAACGCTGGACCTGGACCAACTCGACGCGCGCCTCCTGCGAGAGGCGTGCCGGCAGACGGGTGCGCGCAGCGCGAGCCTGCTCTGTCGCGACGAGTCGGGCACGTGGAGAAGCGTGGCGGTTCGAGGCGACCTGCCCGAGCGCTGGTCGGGCTTCACGCTCGCCGCAAAGAGTTCCGTGCCGGACTGGCTCCGCACGCACGATCGCCCGCTCACGCGTGAGGAGTTCGAGCGGCTGCCTGGACTCTCCATCGAGATCGCGAGCCTGGCCACACATGGCGTCGCCTTGCTGGCACGCGTCCCCGCGACCGACAAGGCGGAGTCCCTGCTCGCCTGCGAGGACCGCCCCGATGGCGCGCCGTTCGGCAGCCATGAGAAGGAACGCCTGGCCGTCCTGTGCACGGCAGCCGCACCGGCACGTACGGCGGCGCGTCGATTCCCCGACCAGCAGGCGCGCGCGCTCGAGCTGCTCTCGGCGTGGAGCGCGGAACACTCCCGGCGGCACGACGCGCAGCGCGAATCCGCGGCGCGGCTGTCGTCGGTCGCGAACGAGCTGCGCGTGGACCCCGCCGAGCGGACGCTGCTCGATCTGGCGTTGCGGCTGGGACCCTGGGCGTGGACGACCTCCGGGCGCCGTGCGATCGCGGGACTCGCGGAAGCCGATCCGACGCGGAAGCTGTCCCGCCTGCGCCAGCTGCTGCTGGATGCCGAGGGCTGCGCCGGCGGCGAAGACGCCGCCCACGCGGACCTGGTCGCCTGGCTCGCAGCGGCCGGGCTTCGCTACCAGGCGCTCCGCGTCTCGGGGCGGAGCGCGTTCGAGAGCTGGTGCACGGCGGCCACGTGGCTCGGGGTTCAATCGCACCCCGAGCTACGCGACCGCTTTCCCGAGGCGATCGAACCCGCGCGCTGAAGGTCGAGCAAGCGACGCGAGAGCGATCGCTCGAAGCTCAGCGCCCCGTGCTGCCCGTGGCGCCGCCCGGCGTGACGGGCTTGATGTTGCTGAAGTCCACCTTCGGCACGGTCTTCGACGCCTCCGGCACCGGGTAGTTCGGCGCTTCCTTGAAGTTGAACATGCCGGCGAAGAAGTTCATCGGGAAGCTCCGCACGGACACGTTGTAGGTCTTCACCGTGTCGTTGTAACGCATGCGCTCGGTGGCGATCCGGTTCTCGGTGCCCGCGATCTCGTCCATGAGCTGGGTGAACGACTCCATACTCTTGAGCTGCGGATAGTTCTCGACCACCACGAGCAGCCGGCCGATCGCGCCGTCCATGCCCTGCGCCGCCGCGATGCCCTGTTCCGGCGTGCGCGCCCCTGCCATCGCGGCACGCGCCGCCGCGATTTCGCCGAACACCGCCTGCTCCTGCCCGGCGGCGCCCTTCACGGTCTCGACGAGGTTGCCGATCAAGTCCCCGCGACGCTTGAGCTGGTTGTCCACCTGCGCCCACTTGTTCTCGACGTCGGCCTTCTTGGCGACGAGCGAGTTGTAGTTGCCTGCGACGCAACCTCCCAGGCCGAGCAGGGCGATCACCACCACCACCAGGACGACCATACCGGTCTTCATCGACGCATTCTCCTTTCTGACGCCGCACGCCACGTGCGGCGGGAATCGCTCGAGATCGTGCTACCGACCGCGCTCACGCGACACCACGAACGCGCGCCACGATACGGCCGCCGCGCTTCGTGGGATTCACCAACTGCCGCCGCCGCCGCCGCCTCCACTGGAGCCGCCGCCGAATCCGCCGAACGACGAGCCACCACCCCCACCGCCACCGAATCCGCCGCCCATGCCGCCGAATCCGCCACCCCAACCGCCGCCCGACGAGTACCAGCCGCGACCCCGGCGACCGCGGCCCTGGAAGAACAGCGGCAGGACGCCGAACAGGATGACCAGCACGATGATCATGAACACCAGTTCGCGACTCGGGCCGCCGCGCTTCGTGTCGTAGCGAAGCGGCTTGCCGTCCCACACGAGCTCCACGCCCTTCTCGGAAGCGATGCGCTGCGCGGAGGCGAGCACCGCGGCGGTGATGCCTTCCGTGGGGTCGCCGGCGCGGAACTTCGGGATCACGAGGTCGCGGACCATGCGCGACTGCCAGCCGTCCGGCAGTGTGCCCTCGAGGCCGTAGCCGGTCTCGAAGCGGATCGCGTGCTCCTGCATGGCGATGAGCAGCAGCAGGCCGTCGTCGCGTTCGGCGTTGCCGATGCCCCACGCGTTGAACACGCGCGTCTTGTAAGCGCGCGGGTCCTCGGGCGCGCAGTTCGCCACCGTGAGCACGGCGAACTGCACCCCGGTCTTCTTCTGGAGCTGATCGAGAAAGCCCTCGAGCTCGGCCGCGCGAGACTCGCCGATCACGCCTGCCGAGTCGGTGACGAAACCCGCGTACGCCGGGATGTGGGCGCGGCCGCTCTCGTCCTGGGCCCGGGCCGGCCACGCGCACACCACGGCGGCTGCAAGGATCGGGACGACGAGCAGGCGCGCGATCGCGCGCCGGGTTCTCATGTCACACGGAGCGCGTCGACAGCGCTGGTGAGCTGCTCGACCTGGGCGAGGAACGCCTTGAACGTGGCGCGCGTCTCGTCAGCGCCCGGGTGCTTGCGCTGCGCGCGCAGCCGATGCGCGCCCATGAGCGCGTGGGCGTCCAGGTCGTGGATCTCGGCGACGCGTTCGATGACGCGCTCGAGGCTCGCGGGTGGCGCCTCACCGTGCAGGCGGATGAGCGAACGGAACAGCGTGTGGAAGCCGCTCGCCAGTCGTGCGAGCGAGGCGTGCAACCGTTCGGGATGGGCGGCGCCGGTCAGGTACTCCTGCGCGAGCCGGAGGTGCTTGCCACGCAGCTCCTGCTCGACCTGGAGTCGCAGGTACGTCTGCGGCACCTCGAGCGTGTCGAACAGGTCCACGCCCTCGAGCCGCCAGTGACGTTCCTTCAAGTCGAGCCACTCGATGGGGAACACGTCGAGCGAGCGCTGCGCCTGCTGCATCGTCATGAACAGCGGATCGATGTGGGGCGGCTTGTTCGAGACCGGTACCGCCGCCGCGACGGGATCCAGCAGCGACAGCGGCAGCTCGCGCGTCACCACGAGCACGTTGACATGGCGCGCGCTTGGATCGAAGCCCTCGTTGAGCGCTCCGCCGGTGATGTACGCGGACAGGAAGTGCTCGCCCAAGCGCTGCTGAACCGGCGCCAGCCAGAGTTGGGCCGCTGCGAGCACCGCCGGACTGGGTTCGAGTGTGGCCGTGGGTGCGTTCATGTCGCCGACGATAAGACATGGCGGCGGCGGGTCAAGAGCGCTCGCATCACTTGACCCCCCTTGCACGCGCTCGTACCGTTCCAAGCCCATGAAACCGGTCGTGAACGACTTCAGCATCCACGTGGCCACCATCAACGGGTCGGGCAGCCAGACCGCGAACAGCGTGTTGCTGCGCGCGCTCTTCCAGATGGGCATCCCGGTGTCCGGTAAGAACCTGTTCCCGTCGAACATCGCGGGACTGCCGACATGGTTCACCATCCGCGCGAGCAAGGACGGCTGGGTCGCGCGCCGCGCCATCCACGAGATCCTCGTGGTCATGAACCCCGAGACGGCCGCCACGGACGTGGCGGAAATGGGTGCTGGTACCGTCATCGTGGCGAACGACTCCCTCAAGTTCCCCGACCTCCCCGAAGATCGCATCGTCTATCGCGTCCCCATGACCAAACTCATCGAGCCCATCGCCACGGATGTGAAGCTCCGCCGGCTGGTGGTCAACATGGTCTACGTGGGAGTGCTCGCGGAGTTGCTGGGAATCGAAGAGGCGGAGCTGGCTCGCGCGCTGCAGGCCCAGCTCGCCCGCAAGCCCAAGGCGTTGGTGCTGAACCAGTCCGCGGTCTCGGCGGGCATGGCCTACGTGCGCGAGCACCTTCCGAAGCGCGACCCGTACGTGGTCGAACGCATGAACGAGACCGCCGGCAAGATCCTGATCGAGGGCAATACCGCCGGCGCGCTCGGCGCGATGTTCGCCGGCGTCACCGTGGTGACCTGGTACCCGATCACGCCTTCCAGCTCGCTCGTGGAGTCGCTGATCGGTTTCCTCGAGAAACATCGCCGCGATCCGGACACTGGCAAGGCCACGTACGCGGTGATCCAGGCCGAGGACGAGATCGCCGCGGTGGGCATGGTGCTCGGCGCGGGCTGGGCGGGCGCGCGCTCCATGACCAGCACCTCGGGCCCCGGTATCTCGCTCATGGCGGAGTTCGCGGGCTACGGCTACTACACCGAGATCCCGGCCGTCATCTGGGACATCCAAAGAGTCGGGCCCTCGACGGGCCTGCCCACGCGCACCGCGCAGGCGGATCTGTCGTTCGTCTACGGACTGTCGCACGGGGACACGCAGTTCCCGGTGCTGCTGCCCGGCTCGGTGGAGGAGTGCTACGAGTTCGCGCAGGTGGCGTTCGACCTGGCGGAGCGGCTCCAGTCACCGGTGTTCGTGCTCTCCGACCTGGACCTCGGTATGAACAATTGGATGAGCGACACGTTCCACTATCCCGAGAAGGCATGGGACCGCGGCAAGGTGCTGGACGACGAGGCGCTCGCGAAGCTGCCGCGCTTCGAGCGCTACCGTGACGTGGACGGCGACGGCATCCCGTATCGCACGCTGCCGGGCACCAAGGATTGGAAGGGCACGTACTTCACGCGCGGCAGCGGCCACGACGAAGCCGCGCGTTACACCGAGGAGCCCGATGCCTACGTGCGCAACATGGACCGCCTGCGGAAGAAGCTGCAGACGGCGCGCGCGCTCCTGCCCGCGCCCGAGCTGTCGCTGGCGACCGGCGCCGAGGTGGGCCTGATCGCGTTCGGCTCGTCGCACTGGGCGATCCTCGAGGCGCGTGCCGAGCTGGCGGCAGCCGGGCTCAAGACCTCGTACCTGCGCGTGCGGGGACTGCCGCTCCACGCGTCGGTGGCCGAGTTCGTGAAGCAGCACGACCGCGTCTACGTGATCGAGCAGAACCGTGACGGGCAGCTGGCCGAGCGCATCCAGCTCGAGTCTCCGGAGCGCGCCGCACGTGTACGCTCGGTGCTCCACTACGACGGCCTGCCGCTCGACGCGCGCTCGGTCACGGACGGCGTGCTGGCGCACGAGAGCGTCGCCCAGGGAGCAGCGCGATGAGCACCACAACGCCGACGCCCGCGGGCCAGC
>JAHFBX010000206.1 GCA_023249815.1 Candidatus Eiseniibacteriota bacterium | reverse complement strand
GTCGGGAGTCCGCCCCTCTACGCTCAGTCCCTCTCGGGCGTGACGCATGGCATAGTCCGCACGCAGCACGAGGCTGTCCAACCCTTTCGGAGGCCGCATGCCACCGGAGCCCATGATCCGCCACCTCGGCCAGCTGTCGGTGAACGTGAAGGACACCGCGCGGGCCACTGCATTCTATCGCGACGTGCTCGGACTCCGCTTCCTGTTCGCCGCGGGGAACCTGGCGTTCTTCGACCTCGGGGGCGTGCGCATCATGCTCTCCCCTCCCGAGTCGCCGGAGTTCGACCATCCGGGATCGATCCTCTACCTCGACGTGGCCGACCTCCAGGCCGCGCACCGCGAACTCGGCGCGCGCGGTGTGCGCTTCGAATCGGAACCGCACGTGGTCGCCAGGCTGGAGTCGGCCGATCTGTGGATGGCATTCTTTCGCGACACGGAAGGCAACATGCTCGCGCTCCAGAGCGAGGTCGCACGCGCCGGATGAGCGAGTCGTGGCCGGCGTTCCCACTGACGGGGGGCTCATGACAGGTCGCCTGAGGTATTTCTCAGTGCTGCTGGGACTCGCTTCGTTCGCGACTGTCGCCGGCGCAGCCTCGATCCGCGGCACGGCGTTGCCGAGCGCACCGCTGGCGGGAGGCCCGCGCCCCCTGGCCAGCGACGTGGTGGTGTGGCTGGAGAGCGTGCCCGAGCGCAGCGAGCGCGAGTTGGCACTCGGTCGCCGCGGCTGGTTCCTCGGCCGCCGACGCACGCCGCCAAAGCCGCGGCTCGTCGCGAAGCACCTGCAGTTCCAGCCCCGCGTGCTGGTGCTGGCGGTGGGCGACACCCTGCTCTTGCGCAACGAGGACCGTGTCTGGCACGGCTCGTTCAGCCTTTCGCCAGCTCATCAGTTCGATCTCGGGAAGCTCGCACCGGGCCGCTCGGAGCGCCTGACGTTTCGCGAGCCCGGCCTGGTTCAGGTGCGTTGCGACATCCATCCCGACATGTCCATGAACATGGTGGTCGCCCCGAACCACGCGTTCACGCGCCCGGACCGAACCGGCCAGTGGCGGCTACCCGAGCTCCCGGAAGGATCCTACGTCCTGCACGCCTGGGCGCCGGGCCTGCGCGAGCTGCGGCGCGAGGTCAGCCTGCCCCGCCGCGGTGAGGTGGCCGTGGAGCTGCGCTGGTGAGGCGGCGCCGGGCGCGCGGTCCGCTCCCGAGGTAGAGTGGCATGATGGAAGACCTCGTCCTCCTCAAACGGCGCGAACGCGTCGCGGCCGCGTGGGCGCTCCGTGATGAGATCGTGTTGATCGGTTCCGGCACCGTGATCGGCGTGCCCGGCGGCGCCGACCAGACCTACCCTTTCATCGCTCACGCGGAGTACCTGTGGCTCGCGGGGCACGAGGTCGCGGACGCGGTGCTCACGTTCGATCCGCGCGACGGCTGGACCGACTTCATCCCTCCCGTCACGCAGGCCGAACGCGTGTGGGAAGGCCGCACGGACGCTCCGGGCACGCCGCTCCACGAACTGGGCGGATGGCTCGCGGCGCGGCGCGGCCGGCCCGTCGTCACGCTGGGTGCCGCGATCCCCGGCATCGGCGGCGACGGTGTTCGCGCCGCGGCCCTGCGCGAACAGCTGATACACCTGCGACGGCCCAAGGACGCGCACGAGCTGGCACTCGTGCGCAAGGCGTGTGAGGCCACCGCGAACGGCTTCCGCGCGCTCGTCCAGGCATTGAAGCCCGGCGCCAGCGAACGTGAGCTCCAGGTGGAACTCGAGACCGCGTTCCTGCGGGGCGGCGCCGACCGCACGGGCTACGGCACCATCGTCGGCATCGGCAGTCACGCCGGCGTGCTGCACTTCACTCCCGGCGATCGCCGAGCGCAGCCGGGTGACGTCGTGCTCGTGGACGCCGGCGCGGAGGTCTCGCGCTACACCGCGGACGTGACGCGCACGTACCGGCTCCCCGGCGGCGACGACGGATTCTTCCGCGCGCTGCATGCGATCGTGCTTCGCGTCGAGCAGAACGCGATCGCGCGCTGCCGCTCGGGCGCCGAGTGGCGGGACCTGCACCTGGCCGCCGCGCATGAGATCGCGGACGGCCTGGTCTCGCTCGGCCTGCTCGTGGGTTCCGCGGAGTCGCTCGTCGAGCGCGACACGCACGCCCTGTTCTTCCCGCACGGCCTGGGCCACATGGTGGGCCTGGGCGTGCGTGACGCGAGCGGCTACCTGCCGGGTCGCGCTCGCAGCACCCGCCCGGGGCTCTCCATGCTGCGCACGGACCTGCCGCTCGAACCGGGCTACCTGATGACCATCGAGCCCGGCGTGTACTTCATCCCGGCGCTGCTTCAGGACGCTTCGCTCCGCGAACGCCATCGCGATGCAGTGCGCTGGGACCGCGTGGACGCGCTCATGGAGTTCGGCGGCGTGCGCATCGAGGACGACGTCCTCGTGACGGAGTCCGATCCCGACGTTCTGACGGCGTCGATCCCCTAGCCGTGGGATCCCCATCCCCCGCTCGCGAAGCGGCGGATCGACGGAGCGTCAGGCGGTCGCGTTCGACGACGCCAGCCGCTGCTCGAGCGATATCAGCTCGTCGCGCAGCCCCTGCGGCAGCTTCGCGCCGAACTTCTCGTAGTGCGTTCTGATCGCAGGCAGCTCCTGCGTCCAGCGTTCGAGGTCGACGCGGAGCAGATCCTCCATGGCGCCTTCGGAGACCTGGAGCCCGTTCAGGTCCAGCGCGCCCGGCGCGGGCAGTCGCCCGATGGGCGTGTCCACCGCCGCCGCCGTGCCGTGCACGCGCTCGAACACCCATTTCAGGACGCGGCTGTTCTCGCCGTAGCCTGGCCACAGGAACTTGCCGTTCGCGTCCTTGCGGAACCAGTTGACGTGGAAGATGCGCGGCAGCTTCGCAGCGTCCGCCTGCGAGCCGAGCTTCAGCCAATGCGCGAAGTAGTCGCCCATGTGGTAGCCGCAGAACGGCAGCATCGCCATGGGGTCGTGACGCAACGCACCCACGGCGCCCGCGGCGGCGGCCGTGGTCTCGCTGCTCATGATCGACCCCAGGAACGTGCCGTGCTGCCATGACCGCGCCTCGTTCACGAGCGGCACCGTGCTCGCACGCCGCCCGCCGAACAGGATCGCCGAGATCGGCACGCCGTTCGGGTCCTCCCATTCCGGCGCGATCACCGGGCACTGGCTCGCGGGCACGCAGAATCGCGCGTTCGGATGCGCGGCCCTGCGTCCGCTCTGCGGCGTCCACGGGCGGCGAAGCCAGTCCGTGAGCGTGGCCGGCGCCTCGCTCATCTCCTCCCACCACACATCGCCATCGTGGGTGAGCGCGCAGTTCGTGAACACCGTGCCACGGGCGATCGTCGCCATGGCGTTTGGATTCGACTTCATGCTCGTGCCCGGCGCCACGCCGAAGAATCCCGCCTCGGGATTGATGGCATAGAGTCGGCCGTCGGTGCCGAACTTCATCCACGCGATGTCATCGCCGATGGTCTGCACCTTCCAGCCGGGCAGCGTCGGGTTCAGCATGGCGAGGTTGGTCTTGCCGCATGCGGACGGGAACGCGCCCGCGACGTAGGCGACCTGCCCCCTGGGGTCGGTGAGCTTCAGGATGAGCATGTGCTCGGCGAGCCAGCCCTCGTCACGCGCCTGCACCGACGCGATCCGCAGCGCGTGGCACTTCTTGCCAAGCAGCGCGTTGCCGCCGTAGCCCGAGCCGTAGGACCAGATCTCGCGCGTGTCGGGGAAGTGCGTGATGAACTTGGATGAAGCGTTGCACGGCCACGGCGAGTCCGGCGTGGTGGCGGACCCGAGCGGCGCGCCCACCGAATGCAGGCCGCGCACGAAGTCGTCACTCGACCCGAGCGCCTTGAGCACCGGGTTCCCGACGCGCGCCATGACGTGCATGCTGGCCACGACGTAGGGCGAGTCCGTGAGCTCCACGCCGATGCGTGAGATGCTCGAGCCGATCGGCCCCATGCTGTACGGGATCACGTACATCGCGCGACCCTGCATGGCGCCGTCGTAGAGCCCACGCATCATCGCGCGCGTCTCCTCGGGATCGCGCCAGTGGTTCGTGGGACCGGCCTCGTCCTTGGACCTGGAGCAGATGAACGTGAACTCCTCGACCCGGGCCACGTCCGCGGGGTCCGAGCGCACGAACACGCTGCCGGGGCGCTTGTTCTCGTTGAGCCACAGCGCCGTGCCCGCGTGCACCATGAGCCGGAGCATCTCCTGGTACTCGGCGGCCGAGCCGTCACACCACACGACGCGCTCGGGCCGGCACATCGCCCGCATCTCCTCGACCCACGCCTGCAACTTCGGGTTCGTGCTCATGGCATCTCCGGTCGGTCTTCTCTATTGTGTGCGGCGGTCACAGGAGTTGCGCCCGAATCGGTCGCGGCATGCGGGGAAGCAGTCTAGCCCGCGTGCATCTTGCCCGCAAACGGCGCGGTCAGAACGCTGTTCCCCTTCGCGCGGGAGCCCGACGTGCCGCACACGCTCGACTGGCAGCGCTTGCTTCCCGACACGCGCGACACGACGGGCACCGACGCCGCGTCGGCGGCCCGCTCGCCGTTCCAGCGCGACCACGACCGCATCCTGTTCAGCGGGCCGTTCCGGCGGCTCGCCGACAAGACGCAGGTGTTCCCTCTGCCCGTGGACGACCACGTGCACTCGCGGCTCACGCACAGCCTCGAGGTCGCCACGATCGGCCGGTCGCTTGGGAATCTCGTGGGACGAAAACTGGTCGAGTCGGGCGCGTCGCTCCCCGCCGGACGAGACGCGCGCGACGTGGGCGACTGCGTCGCGGCCGCATGCCTCGCGCACGACCTCGGCAATCCGCCGTTCGGCCACGTCGGCGAGCGGGCGATCCGCGAGTACTTCGCGCGCCACGCTCCCGCAGGACTGCTCGAGGAGTTGAACGATCGCCAGCGTGGCGACCTGCTTCGCTTCGAGGGGAACGCGCAGGCATTCCGCATCCTCACGCGGCTCGAGCAACCGTGGCGCGGCGGCGGCCTCGGGCTCACGCATGCCACGCTCGGCGCGTTCATGAAGTACCCGTGCACCTCGGACGTGGCGGCCGCGAAGCCGCGCGGGCGGTCCGGGCGCAAGCACGGGCTCATGGCCGGCGAACTCGCCGCATGGACACGCGCGGCCGACGCGGTGGGGCTGTCGCGGCGCTCCGCGAACCACGACCATTGGCCGCGCCATCCGCTGGCGTTCCTGACCGAGGCGGCCGACGACATGGCCTACCTCCTGCTGGACCTGGAGGACGGCTTCCGGTTGAAGCACGTCTCCGAGGCGGACTACCTGAAGCTCGTGCGCCCGCTTGCGGGCGCCAGCGGCGACGACGCCGCCGCCACGCGGGCGCTGGCGCACCGGGGCGACCAGCTCGATCGCGCGAGCTGGCTGCGCGCGCGGGCCATCGACACGCTCATCCACCAGTTCGCCGAGACGTTCATGGCGAGGATGGATGCCATCCTCGAGGGCTCGTTCGACGATGAGCTGCGCAAGTTCATTCCGCTCGCTCAGGAGCTGGGGAGGGTCGAGCAGACCTGCGTCAGGCAGTGCTACGAGGCACGCGACGTCTTGAAGATGGAACTCGCCGGCGCCGAGGCGATCCAGGGACTGCTGCAGCATTTCGTGAACGCGCTGCTCGAGCCCGACACACTGCGCGGCGAGCACCAGCGGCGGCTGCGCTCGATGGTGATCTCGGACGAGGGCAGCCGGTACGACCAGCTCGCGCGCATCACCGACCACGTCGCGGGGATGACGGACAACTACGCGGTGAGGCTCTATCGCGAGTTGCGCGGGATGCGCTACCCGGGCGGCCGCGACTAGCTTCGGTCCTCACCAGTTCCCGCTCGGGGCGGCTCGGCTGCAGCGTCGACGCCGCCAACGCTACCGCCGGCGGCCGCGTCCTCCCGGCGCGTCACGGCGGGGCCGT
>JAHFBX010000205.1 GCA_023249815.1 Candidatus Eiseniibacteriota bacterium | reverse complement strand
CATCCATTCCTGGAATCCGATGCGGCTCCTGCCGCTGATCTGCCACAGACAGGTGAGGCCGGGACGAACGTCGAGCCGGCGAAGTTGCCAGGGCTCGTACTGCGCGACTTCCTCGGCGATCGGCGGCCTTGGACCCACCAGGCTCATGTCGCCGCGCAGCACGTTCCAGAACTGCGGCACCTCGTCGAGGCTCGTGGAGCGCATGAAACGGCCGATCGGCGTGATGCGCGGGTCGCGAGCGATCTTGAACACCGGACCGTCGGCCTCGTTCAGGTGCTCCACGTGCTGACGCTTGAGGTCGGCATCCTTCACCATGGAGCGAAGCTTGTAGAACGTGAACGCCCGTCCGCCGCGGCCGATGCGCGTGGAGCGGTAGAAGACCGAGCCGCGCGACGAAGCGGCCACGATGATCGCGAGCACGGCGACGACGGGCGTGAGCAGCACCAGCGCGATGCAGGCGCCGACGACGTCGAGCGCGCGCTTGCCGATTCGCAGGTAGAGCCCGTCCGGCCGTGGCGTCTCGAACGGCAGCACGGTGGGCGTGCTGACGCTGGGCTGGGGCGCGGTAACGGGCCAGCTGAGCGCCGATGCCCGCGGGCGCGCATGACCGTTCGCGTAGCCGCCGGAGTGGGCGCGCGTCCGCGGGACCACCGGGACCTGCGCCGTCACAGCATGCATCCTCCCGCCCCGTGGGGTCGGGAGATCGGTCGGGGTTTCCACCTTCGGTGAACCCTCGGTCTGGATTGTGTTCGCGTCGGCCCAGTCACCCGCAAGAGTGTCCGGGGCACCAGCGGACGCGAGAATGTCGGGCTCCATCGTTGCGACTCTCAGTTGTCGTCGCCCACCAAAAAAGCCACGTGGCAATACGTCGCCCCGAGGCTCCTACGACACTCGCGTCATCTTTCCAGCACCTAACTGGGAGTGATCGAGTACGAGCGACTGGGGGGAAACCAAGGTGTCGATTCCTCAGAAGTCAGGCCCGGCTCCGCCGGGCTTCCCGGTCGCCGGTCGACGCCCGAGGTAGAGCTCGTGTGCTGCACACCCAGTTATCTAAGGGTTCGTCGGTGGATCTCCGGTTGGACCGAGGGTGGACGTGAACTGCCAAACCCATGTTAGCAATGGCAGGAGGCCGGGTTCAACGACTGAATTCGCGGTCTTCCCACTCGAACGGCGTTCGCTGCTGCTGAACCGGGTCTCGAATTGCATCGTGCAGACTCGCACTCGCCGACGGGCGAGCTGCACGACTCGTGCCGGTCTCCGACCGGGTTGGACTTCAATCGCTTCCGCGCTCCGAGGCCCGCCCCGGATGCCCGGTCACGGTGCCTTCCGGACCGCGCTCCTCGGGGGAGCCGGGGGGCCAGAGCCTCGGCGAACCCCGTAGAGCGCCATGGAAACGGCGTAGACGTAGTAGGGCCACTTGAACAGCTCGTGCTGGACCAGTATCCGCGACGCGGCCCCCTTGGCTCCCGGGACCCCCATGCGCGCCAGCAGGTCCAGCCGATCCAGCGGCTCGAGCCCGACGCGCCGGAACTCCCGGCGCATGCCGCCGAACGTGAACCAGTGGATCGCTGGATAGTTGGTGAAATTCACGAGGTCGCGGCGGTGCCGCATGATCCACGCGAGGACGCGACGTTGGACGGCGTCCGGGAGCCAGGAGTAGAACGGGAAGTTGTTCACCTCGTGTTGTCGTGGCGACCAGCGATTGGTCGTGCACATCACATAGATCCCGCTCGGTCGGAGCACGCGCGCGGTCTCCGCCACCACGTTGCGCCACGCCGAGACATGCTCCAACAGGGAGTTGTTGAACACCACGTCGAAACTGGCGTCTCGAAACGGTAGCGAGGTGGCGTCGGCCGCGCTCCAGTTCACGGCGAGCCGTTCACCCGCGGCGCGGCGCACGCGCTCCCGCCCCGCCACGAGCAGGTCGCGATCGAAATCGAGACCGGTCACGCGGTGACCTCGCTCGGCCCAGGCCAACGACTGGTGGCCGGAGCCACACGCGAGGTCCAATACGTCGAGCGGGCGTTCCGCGCGCTCGCCGAGCAGCGCCCGGAGGTATCGCCACTCGCCATCCAGGAGCAGGCGGCCGCTCTCGTCGGTGCGCTGGGCGAGCGTGTGCTCGATGAAGCGCTGCCGGCTCTCGGGGTCACGTGCGACCTGCGTCGTCAAGTCACGGCCGGCCTCGCCCGAAGGCGAGGGCGTCATCGTGCGTTACCCGAGCTCCGCTCGCGCTGCCAGGCCACGGTGCGCCGGAGGCCGTTCTCGAGTGTCATGTTGGGCACCCAGCGCAGGGTGCGCCGGGTCTTCTCGATGTTCACGACGCGGCGGCGGATGTTGTCCACGTCGCGTCGGTTGGTGTGCTGCGGCGGCGCGTCCACGCCCATGATCCGCCCGAGCAGCGCGGCCAGCTCGTTCACACGCGTCTCGACCCCGGTGCCGACGTTGAACACCTCGCCCAGGGCCCGGTCCGACTGCGCGGCCATCACCGTGGCCTCGACGGCGTCGTCGATGTAGGTGAAGTCGCGCGTCTGTTCGCCGTCCCCGTGGATCACGGGCGGTTTGGAGTCGGACAGGCAGTCGATGAACTTGGCGACCACGCCGCAGTACGGGTTCGCGGGGTCCTGGCCCGGCCCGTAGACGTTGGAGTAACGCACCGCCGCGGCGGGCACGCCATAGCTCTCGAAAAAGGCCATGCAGTAGTTCTCGCCGCCCAGCTTCGACACCGCGTACGGCGTGAGCAGGGACAGGTGGTCGTCCTCGTTGATGGGCAGGTAGCGCGGGTTGCCGTAGACCGACGTGGACGACGTGTAGAGCACGCGCTTCACGCCGCCGTTCGTAGCGCGGGCCGCCAGCAGCACGTTGAGCGTGCCGCCGATGTTGGTCTCGAAGTCCTCGCGCGGATTCTTGGTGGACACCACGATGTTGCGCGCCGCGGCGTGGAACACCACCTCAGCTTCCGCGACGAGCTTGTCGACGATCGCGGCATCACACACCGAGCCCTCTACGAACTCGAACCCCTGGCTCGGTAGGTTCTCGAGGCGTCCGGTGAACAGGTCGTCCAGCACGGTGATGCGCGCCCCCTCCTGGAGCAACCTGCGAACGAGGTTGCAGCCGATGAAGCCGGCCCCGCCTGTCACCAGCACACGTGCGTTCTCGAGAGGGATCATGAAAGGGTTTCTCCGGCGGCTCAGTGCCGCAGCCCTAAGCGCAGGTAGAGGAGCGGACGCACCAGGCGCCAGCCGTCTTGGAGGAGCCGTATCTTCGTGGTGCCACGCGTATGATAGCGGACCGTGACCGGCGCCTCACGCACGCGATAGCGCGCCCGTATGGCTTGCATGAGCAGGTAAGGCTCGAGTTCGTACCGATCGAGCCAGTCTTGCGAGAGCTGGATGCGCGGGTCGTCCAGCAGCGAGAGCCGGAACGCGCGCATGCCGTTCGTCCCGTCGGTGATCGGAAATCCACTCGCCAGCCGGAACAGCCACGGGTAGATCCGCGTGAGCCAGCGGCGGTCGGGTGGGATGCCGGGCGTCGCGCCACCGGGCAGCCAGCGGCTCCCCTGGACCAGGTCCGCCTCCCCGGCGAAGAGCGGTGCGAGGATGCGCGGCAGCTCTTCAGGCTCGTGCTGGTCGTCGCCGGAGAGGATGGCGGCGTATTCGAGCCCGAGGCGCCTGGCCTCGAACAGGCCGCTCCGGATGCCGGCCCCGACACCCCGGTTGACCCCGTGCCGGAGCACAGATTCGGCCCCGGCCGCGCGAGCCTCGGCATCGGTCCCGTCCGAGGAGCAGTCGTCCACGACGATCACCGTGCCCGCGTAGCGCCTCGGCACCTTGCGGACGACATCGCCGATCTTGCCCGCCTCGTTCCACGCCGGAACGACCACGGCGACCCTTCGAGGATCGATGAGCGCGAGCGAATCGGCGGATGGATCGAGCGGCACGGGATGCGGCGGGCACATGCGGGAACAAGCTATCACACGCTCCACTGCGCGCCGGCGCCGCGAAACCCTCTGGAGCGAGCCGGACGCGTCGCGAGGTCGGGCCACGGCCGCCGCCGTTCCGAAATCGCGCATCCTGCACTGCCGCCAAGCGTTCGAAGCCGCATTCGGGCGTCGTTTTCTTGCTGCTCGAGTGTACCCACTGATAGGCTCCTTGCTCACCCGCGCTGTCGCCTCGAGCCTCTCGCGCGTCGCTTCCGCGGCGCCCCGCCCCCTCCCTGGGACCCCCGGAACGGATGCGCCAGAACCTCAAGCTCAGCCTTGTCATCCCCTGCTACAACGAGGAGGACGGTGTCCGTGAAGTGATCGGGCGCTGCCCCCGGGAGATCGACGAGATCGTCGTCGTGGACAACAATTGCACCGACCGCACCGCCGAGGTGGCGCGGGCGCTCGGGGCGGTGGTGGTGAGCGAGCGGCGCCCCGGCTACGGGGCCGCCTACAAGGCCGGGTTCAAGGCGGCCGCCGGCGACATCGTGGTGACGCTGGACGGGGACGGCACCTACCCGCCGGAGGCCATCCCGGAACTCGTGGACACGCTCGTGGCGCGGCACCTGGACTTCCTTTCGGCCTGCCGCTTCCCGCTCTCCGACCCCAAGGCGATGGGCCTCACGAACCGGTTCGGCAACTGGGTGCTCACGGTCGCCGCCATGCTGCTGTTCTTCAAACCCATCCGCGACAGCCAATCTGGCATGTGGGTGTTCAAGCGGCCGATCCTGGAACGGCTCCGCGTCACGTCGGACGGGATGCCGTTCAGCCAGGAGATCAAACTCGAGGCGATCCTCAAGGGATTCCGCTTCGGCGAGGCCCACATTCACTATGGCGCGCGGATCGGCGAGGTGAAGTTGCAGAAGTGGCGGGACGGCTGGCTCAACTTATCGTTCCTGTTCCGCAAGCGTCTCGGACTCCTCTAGCGGTTCGCCGCCTCGGGCGGCGGGACGGTTCGTCATGTGCGGGTTCGCGGCCTACCACCATCCCGAGGGACGTGCCCCCGAGCTCGGGTGGCTCGAGTCGGCGGCGGGACTGCTCCGGCATCGCGGTCCCGACGACCTGGGCCTGCTGGCGGAGCCCGGCGTCGGCCTCGCGTTCCGGCGGCTCTCCATCGTGGATGTCGCGACCGGTCATCAGCCGCTCTCGAACGAGGACGGCACGGTGTGGATCGCGTTCAACGGCGAGATCTACAACCACGCCGACCTGCGCGCGGGGCTCGAGCGCGCCGGCCACCGCTACCGCTCGCGAAGCGACACCGAGACGCTCGTCCACGCCTACGAGGAGTGGGGCCCGGCGTTCGTGCGGCGGCTCGAAGGCATGTTCGCGTTTGCGATCTGGGATCGTCCGAGACGGCGCCTGTTCGTGGCGCGCGACCACGTCGGCATCAAGCCGCTCTACTGGACTCGAGCGGGCGGCGCATTCGTGTGCGCGTCCGAGGTGAAGGCGCTGTTCGCGTTCCCCGGCGTGGAGCGCCGGGCGGACCTGGACGGCGTGGTGCAACACCTGACGCTCCGCTATGCCGCCGCGCCGCGGACGCTGTTCGCGGACATCCACAAGCTGCCCGCCGGGCACTCGCTCACGCTTGAAGGCGGCGAGGCGAAGCTCGAGCGCTGGTGGCGCGCGACGTACGAACCCAAGCAATCGCTCGCGCCGGAGGTGGCGCTGACCGAGCTCGAGCGGCGGCTCACGGCGTCGGTCAAGAGCCACCTGATGAGCGAGGTGCCGCTCGGTGCACTGCTTTCCGGCGGCGTGGACTCGAGCCTCGTCGTGGCGCTCATGAGCCGCCTGCTGGACCGCCCGGTGCAGACGTTCTCGGTCGGTTTCGACGCGCCGGGCCCGTACAGCGAGCTGCCGTTCGCCCGTCGCGTCGCCGAGCACTGTCGCACCGAGCATCGCGAGATCACGGTGGGCGCCGCGGACCTGCTGCGTGAGCTGCCGTCGCTGGTCTGGCACCAGGATGAGCCGATGAGCGAGCC
>JAHFBX010000204.1 GCA_023249815.1 Candidatus Eiseniibacteriota bacterium | reverse complement strand
CCTGGCGCCTGAATCGCACGTGCGTCTGGAGGCCGCGCTCGATCACCTCGGACTGCCCGCGCGGATGCCGCCGCTGTCACTCGCGAAACTGCTCAAGTCCATGCAGCAGGACAAGAAACGAGCGCGCGGCAGGGTGCGGTGGGTATTGACGCCCCGTATCGGCGATGCTAGCGTGCCGCGCGCTGTGGAGTCCCGACTCGTGCGTGCCGCGCTGGTGGTCTCCGGCGCGCGTACGGCGCGTGCCTGAAGGCGGCCCCGATGCGACGCGTTCTCATCCTGCACGGACCCAACCTCCAGGCACTCGGCACGCGAGAGCCGGAAATCTACGGCCGCGTGACGCTGGACGAAGTGAACGCCCGGCTCGGTTCGCTCGCGAAAGAACTCGACTGCGAGGTCGAATTCCTCCAGAGCGCGCACGAAGGGGTTCTCATCGACGCGCTGTACCAGGCCCGCGGCCGCTGTCACGGTGTGGTCTTCAACCCGGGCGGCCTCACGCACACGAGCGTCGCGTTACGCGACGCGATCGCGGGCGCCGGCCTCCCGACGGTCGAGGTACACGTGTCGAACCCGCAGTCCCGAGAAGCGTTCCGTCACGGCTCGCTGGTTTCCGGCGTGGCCCTGGGGACAGTCGCCGGGTTCGGTCCTGACAGCTACCTGCTCGCGTTGCGCGGGCTGGTCGCGCGACTGGAGGCGCATGCCACGCGCGGCTGAGCGGAAGAAGTCGGCCCGCAACGCCAAGCCCGGCGCGCGCCCCGCGCCGGCCCCGAACTCCGCGGTCGCCGGATTCGAGCTGGGTGAGCTGCGCCAGCTGATCCGCCTAGTGCAGCGCACCGGCATCGGCGAGTTGGAGGTCGCCTCGGGCGGTCGCTCGGTGCGCATCTCGGCCACGTCGAGCGGCGCGGGCGTCGTCACCGAGCACGCGGCAGGCTTGGCACCCGTCACCCGCCCGGCCGCGCCTTCTGCCGCCGCGGCGCCCATGGAGGCGAAGCCGGCGGCGGATCCGACCGCGCACCTGAAGGCGCTCACCTCCCCGATGGTGGGCACGTTCTATCGCGCCCCTGCGCCCGACGCGGACCCGTTCATCGAGGTCGGGGACATCGTCGAGGTGGGGCAGACTGTGTGCATCATCGAGGCCATGAAGCTCATGAACGAGATCGAGGCCGAGACCAAGGGACGTGTCGTGCAGGTGCTGGTCGAGAATGCGCAGCCGGTGGAGTTCGGGCAGAAACTGATCCTGGTGGAACCGCTCTGACAAGGAAGTTCGATCGGGCTCCGAGCCGCGGGTGGTTCCCGCGTGCGATCGCGGCCCCCATGACGAGGGCGACATGAACATCCGCAGCGTGCTCGAGAAGATGATCGCCGCGCGTGCGAGCGATCTGCACCTGAAGGCCGGCACTCCTCCCGTGGTCCGCGTGGACGGCGTGCTGTACACGCTCGACGAGCCCGCGCCGACCTCGCAGGAGCTGCGCGAGGTCTACCAGCAGATGTTGAACGAGGAGCAGCGCGCGCATTTCACCACGCATCACGAGATCGACTTCGCGTTCGGCGTCTCCGGCCTGGCCCGGTTCCGCGCCAACATCTTCATGCAGCGTGGCACGCCCGCGCTTGCGCTGCGTCACGTGCCGGTCGAGGTCCCGACCATCGAGGATTTGGGGCTTCCGCCCGCCATCCGCGACCTCGCGTTCTCGCCGCGCGGCTTGGTCCTGGTGACGGGGCGCACGGGCTCGGGCAAGTCCACGACGCTCGCGGCGATGATCGACACGATCAACCGCACGACGACGCGCAACATCATCACGGTCGAGGACCCGATCGAGTTCCTGCACCGCGACCGGCTGTCGTTCATCCACCAGCGCGAGGTCGGCCTCGACACGGCGTCGTTCCAGGACGGCCTGCGCTACGTGCTGCGCCAGGATCCCGACATCATCCTGGTTGGTGAGATCCGCAACCTCGAGACCATGTCCACCGCGCTCATGGCCGCCGACACCGGCCACCTCGTCATGAGCACGCTGCACACGACGGACGTCGTGCAGAGCATCCAGCGCGTCATCTCGTTCTACCCGCCGCACCAGCACGACGAGATCCGCCAGGCGCTGGCGTCGAACCTGCGCGCCGTGGTCTCGCAGCGGCTGATCCCGCGCCGTGACGGCGCTGGCCGCATCCCCGCCGTCGAGGTCATGGTGACCACGCCCACCGTGCGTGAGTACGTGCTCGATCCGGAGAAGATCACGCTGCTGCACACGCTCATCAGCGAAGGCGTGACCCAGTACGGCATGCAGACGTTCGACCAGTCCGTGCTGGCGCTGCTGCGCGAAGGGCTCATCACCGAGGAAGAGGCGCTCCGCAACTGCAACAACCCGAACGAGCTGCTGCTCAAGCTCAAGGGCTTCGCGAGCACCTCGGATCGCACGTGGCAGGCGGTGGACGCGGCGGCGCCCGAGTCGGGGGCGTCGGCGCCCAGCGCGGGTGGCCCCGCGTCGTCCGCGGCCCCGGCGGGTGGTACCCCGCCGCGGCCCGACTGGATGTCCCGCGAATAGAGGGCCGCACCGCGTGTTCAAGAAGGTACTGATCGCCAATCGCGGCGAGATCGCCCTGCGTGTCATCCGCGCCTGCCGCGAGCTGGACATCGCCACGGTCGCAGTGTTCAGCACGGCCGACCGCGACAGCCTGCACGTGCGGCTCGCGGACGAATCCGTGTGCATCGGCCCGCCGGCGCCGGCCCAGTCCTACAACTACATCGCGCGCCTGATCTCGGCCGCCGAGGTCACGGGCGCCGACGCCATCCATCCGGGCTACGGCTTCCTGTCCGAGAACGCCCACTTCGTCGAGGTGTGCGAATCATGCGGGTTCACGTTCATCGGGCCGAGTCCCGAGATGATCCGGCGCATGGGCGACAAGGCCGAAGCCAAGCGCACTATGAAGGCCGCCGGGCTGCCGATGGTCCCCGGCAGCGAGGGCGTGATCACCGACGTGGACGAGGCCGCGTCGATCGCGCGCGAGATCGGCTACCCCGTCATCGTCAAGGCCTCTGCCGGCGGCGGCGGGCGCGGCATGCGCATCGCGCACGATGAGAAGCAGCTCCGGTTGGGCTTCGGCATCGCCCAGGCCGAGGCGGGGGCGGCGTTCAACAACACCGCCGTCTACCTCGAGAAGTACATCGTGAAGCCGCGCCACATCGAGATCCAGCTGTTCGGCGACGGGCAGGGCGGCGTCGTGCATCTCGGGGAGCGCGAGTGCTCGGTGCAACGCAACCACCAGAAGCTGATCGAGGAGGCTCCGAGCGCGGTGCTGACGCCGGAGCAGCGGACCGCGATGGGCGAACTGGCGGCGCGCGGCGCGGCGTCGATCGGCTACCGCAACGCGGGCACCATGGAGTTCCTCTACGACGAAGACGGCTGGTTCTACTTCATGGAGATGAACACGCGCATCCAGGTCGAACACCCGGTCACCGAGGAGGTCACCGGCATCGATCTCGTGCGCGAGCAGATCCTCGTGGCGGCGGGCGAGCCCATGACGTTCCGCCAGCAGGACGTGCAGATCTCCGGGCACGCGATCGAGTGCCGCATCAACGCCGAGGACTTCGAGCACGGCTTCCGCCCGAGCCCCGGCCGAGTGACGTACTGGTACAAGCCCGGCGGCCCCGGCCTGCGCGTGGACAGCCACGTCTACGCGGGCTACATGATCCCGCCCTACTACGACTCCATGATCGGCAAGCTGATCGCGCACGCGAAAGATCGCGCGCTGGCCATCCGCCGCATGGAGATCGCGCTCGAGGAGACGATCGTGGAGGGCATCAAGACCACGATCCCGTTCCATCGGCTGGCGCTCGCGAGCGAGAAGTTCCGCTCCGGTGACCTGAGCACGCGGTTCGTGGAGGAGCTGCTCCGGGATCGGGTGCCCAGCCCGACGCCGTGAGTCTCCGGCGCGTGCGCGTGGCCCTGACACCACCCGCACCCGACTCCTTCGAGCGCGATGCCTGCACGGCTGTGGTCGACGTGCTGCGCGCGACCACGACGCTCGCCGTCGCACTCGCGAACGGCGCCGCCCGCGTGGTGCCGTTCGCCTCCACGGCCGAGGCGCTCGCCTACCGTGACACGCACGCCGGCACGATCGCCTGCGGCGAACGAGACGGCCGTATCGTCCCCGGCTTCGATCTCGGCAACTCGCCCGCCGAGTACACGCGTGAGCGCGTGGAAGGCCGCACGCTCGCGTTCGCGAGCACGAACGGCAGCCGCGCACTGCTCGCCGCCAGTCGCTGCCGGCGCCGGCTGCTCGCGAGTTTCGTGAACCTCGCCGCCACGCTCGAGGCGCTGTCACGCGAGCCTGACATCTGGATCGTCTGCGCCGGCAAGCTTGGCGGCTTCGCGCTCGAGGACGCCGCCTGCGCCGGCACGCTCGCCGCGGCGCTCGCCAAGCGCGGCACGACCCTCGCCAACGCCGAGGCCCGCTTGGCCGTGACGCTGGCCTGCACGGGCCCAGCGGAAGTGCACGCCGTCGTCACCGGCAGCGACCACGGCCGCTGGCTGGCCACGCTGGGGGAGCAGTTCGCTGAGGACGTGCGGCGCTGCTCCGAGCGAGACGTGCTGACGATTCTGGCGGAGGGTTAGCTGGCCCGTCTGCTGCCCTCGCAGTTCGCATCGCGGGCGGCCAGAATCCGTTGACCGGACGGAGGGTCGTGCAGGACCATGAATACTTGCGACCCGAGACAGGATGTCGACGCTGTCTCCGCTGTTCAGTTCTGGTTCCGAGTGGGCGGGAGGCCCCTTGTTCGGGATCCCGAGTACATCGAGGTGTCGAGGGTTCCGAATCGGGGTCCTTGTTTCCGCGTTGTTGGCTCTGGGCAGTGCCGGGGCGTCGGGCACGAGCCTCACGGTTCCGAATGACGTGCAGACCATCCAGGAAGCATTGAACGCTCGGCCGGACACGGTCGTGGTCCGAGCGGGCCGTTACCCCGAGACGCTGGTCATCAGTTACCCGACAGTTTTGATCGGGCTTGCGGGCGAGGCCGGCCTGCAGCGCCCGGCAGTCGATGGCGTGTGGTACGTGCCGGCGCAACTTTTTGTAGCATTGCACTTCTCGACGCGAAACCTTGAAAGCCTCGGCGAAGTGCACGTCCGGAATGACCAGCCCGCCGTCTTCGATTTCACGGGCTGCAAGTTTGCGGCCGGCTTCTTCGAGTGGTCCAGCTATCTCGAGACCAACGGCCTCCGATTTGAGGGCTGCGAGTTCGAGGGCGAGGCGTGGGTGGCAGCGGACGGCTACTGTGTCCTCGATTCCTGCGTGATACGTGGTCCGGTGATCGTAGGTGATCAAGGTTGCGACTTGACGGTTCGACGGTGCCAATTCCAGGGCTCCCACACTGGGTGGGCTATTTCTCAGCGCACGTCATCAATCCTCGGCGCGACGATTGATTCGTGTGTCATAGAGAATTTCAGTGAAGGCGTCGTGCTGCGCACAGATGGCTCGGCAGTCGTGAGCAACTCAGAAATCAGAGACTGCGCCGGGTACGGATTGTTTGTCGAGGCACATGCACTGAGCGTCAGTGATAACCGCGTTGAGCGCTGCGGAGCTTATGGCATAGAGTCGCTGTCGGATCGTCTCCAACTGCAGAGAAATCGGGTATCTCACTGTGGTTGGGGTGGCATATACGCGAATGTAGCAGACGCAGCGATGATTGCGGGAAACGTGACGTGGGGTAATGCCGAGAGTGGACTGCGCATCGCGGCTCAAGACTCGTACATGACTGTAGAGGTGAGGAACAATACGAGCGTGAGGAATCAGCGGGCGGGTATCATTGCCGTTGGTGCGGTTACGTCGATATATGAGAATCGGACCTATGTCGTGACCAACAACATTGCGGCCTACAATGGTACGTATGGAATCTACTGGCTCGACCAGGACGCGACCGAGGTGGGGTGCAACAATTGGTTTGGAAACGGCCTCAGCGACATTTCAGGACGCGAGCC
>JAHFBX010000203.1 GCA_023249815.1 Candidatus Eiseniibacteriota bacterium | reverse complement strand
GGAGGGTCGGCGCCGGCTGCTCGCCGGAACCCCGCTCGGCGCGACGCGCGCCGGGATTTCGCCGGACGCGCTCGCTCGCAGGCGCGCAGTGACCGCCGATCTCTGTGGGCCGGTCGCGGACCTGGCGGGCGATGCGGCGCACCTGGACTCGCTCGGCGCGCCGGCGTACGTGGTCTACCGCGAACGCGACCGTGCTGGAGCGCCGCCATGGGCGGCTCTGGATGCCGACAGCGCCGGCTTTGAGCGCGCCTATGCCGCGGATGGATTCCGCGTCTACCTGCGGAGACCCTGATGAAGCGGTTCCCGCACCGTGCCGCGTTCTCGTTCGACATCGAGGATTGGCATCACAGCGAACTCCACCGAGTCGGAGACGCGAGGCCCGAAGAGAGCATCGTGGCTCGCGGCACCGAGGCGATCCTCGACCTGCTCGCGATGCACGGCTGGCACAGCACGTTCTTCGTGCTCGGCGAGGTGGTGCGTGAGCATCCGGGGCTCATCCGCCGCATGGTCGCCGAGGGACATGAACTGGCCTGCCACAGCATGTCGCACCGGCCGCTGTGGCGGGCCACGCCCGAATCGTTCCGCACGGAGCTGCGCGAGTTCCGGAGCGTCGTGGAGGCCGCGCTCGGGCACTTCCCGGTGACCGGGTTCCGCGCTCCGACCTTCAGCATCGACCGCTCGAATCCGTGGGCATTGGACGTGTTGCGCGAGGAGGGCTATCGCTATGACAGCAGCGTATTTCCGCTGAAAGTGAAGATGTACGGCACACCGGGAGCGCCGGTGGGCATCTACCGGCCCTCACGCGAGGACTTCCGGCGACACGACCCGGACGGCACGTTGGTGGAATTCCCGGTCGCGATCGCCGAGCTGCAGGGGGTGCGCTTCCCGGTGGGCGGCGGCTTCTACCTGCGTGCGCTACCGCTCCCGGTATTTCGCGCGTGCCTGGACTTCATCCTGCGGCACCGGCCGTTCGTGCTGTACCTGCACCCGCGGGAGATCATGCCCGAGGAGCGGCGGATGCGCCTGGACCCGGTGAATGGGTTCATCACGTATGTGAACCTGCACACGGTCATGGCAAAGCTCGAGAATCTGTTCGAACGGTACGAGTGGACGACGATGCGGGACATCCTCGAGCGCGAGGGGTGGTTGGCGAAGGGCTAGATCCTGACCGGACGGTGCGAGGCGCGGTCGCACTCGCCAGCCCCGCACGCGCCCAGGCGCCTCCTGCGCGAGACCCCCGTGGCCCTCGGGCCTGATCTCGACGGGCGGCTAGCGCGCGAGGACTTGTCTCAGCAGGTTCGCGAGTGCTTCGTGGATGACCTCCGGGGCGTGGTGCGCTTCGACCCAGGCGCGGGCGCGGCGGCCTTCTTCGCGGCGGAGCGCGGCGTCGGCCATGCGGTGCTCGATCTCGGCCTCCCAGGCGTCGTAGTCGTCGCGGCAGGCGCCGAGGCGCTCGCGTTCGACGATGCCGTCGGTGTCGAACGCGGACACGGCCGGCAGGCCGCGCGCCCAGCACTCGAGCAGTGTGTTCGGAAAGCCCTCCGCGGACGACGTGTGCGCGAACAGTGCGGCCCCCGAGAGGAAGCCACCGACGCGCTCGAACGGCACCGTGCCCTGCGCCGCGAGGTTCGGCAGGCGTGCGGCCGCGGCGAGCGCGGTCTTGAACACCGCGTCTGTATGAGGCGGCCCCGGAACCACGCCGGCCATCCGGCACGGAATGTCTGGATGGCGCTCGGCGAAGCGCGTGAACCATTCCGGACGCTTGACCGCACGATAGGTGGAGAGCCAGACGAGCTCGCGGCCCACGCCGGGATCGAGCACGCGCTCGGCGGGTGGCAACGGAACCGAGTTCATGATCACCGTGGAGTCGAGGCTCCAATCGGTGCGCAGGCGCGCCTGCTGCGCGCGGGTCTGCGTGACGATGGCGTCGGCGCCGCGCATCGCGCGTTGCACGAGCCAGCGGTCACGGGGTCCCCGCACCTCGGGCAGTTCCCGGAGCACATCGTGATCGTGACCCGTCATCCACACGAACCGCCGTCCGCGCGCTCGCGCCACGGCGTGCACGAGGCCGGCCCACATCGATCCGCCGCGGAACACATACACGTCGGCGTCGACGCCCCACAGCGCACGGAGGCCCCGCGTGAGCCGCGGGTGGAAGAAACGCAGGGCGGGGATGCCGCCCGCGGGAGGATAGGCCTTGTGGAGCGTGAGCCCGTCCACCTCGAGCCGGTCCGGCTGGCCGTAGTCACAGGTGACCACTCGCACGTCGAAGCCACGCCGGGCGAGGCCGCGGCCAAGATGCGAGAGCTGCACCTCGATACCGCCGGCGAACGGCACCTGGCCGCCGCTCACGATCGGGTAGAGGAACTCGGCGAAGATGCCGACGCGCGGCGCGCGCGTCACGCTCGGCTCCAGCGCTCGAGCTCGCGTTCGAGCCGGGGCAGCAGCTTCTCCCAGGCGAAGCATTCGGCCGTGGCGCGAGCCGAGACCGCGAGGCGCGCCGCCAGCTCCGGCTCCGCCGCGAGCCTCTCGAGCGCCGAGGCGAGTGCGACCGCATCGCCCGCGGGAACCACGAGCCCGTTCATCTCGTCGGTGAGCAGGTCGCGCGTGCCGGCGCACGGCGTGGCCACCACCGGGCGTGAGTGCGCCATGCCCTCGAGGAGCACGTTCGGGAGTCCCTCGCCTCGACGAGCGGCCAGGACCACGACCGTGGCCTCCCGATAGAGCCGCGACAACTCGTCGCGGCCGACGTGGCCCGCGAAGCGCACGTCGCCGCCCAAGCGGTCCGCGAGCGCCCGCAGTGCCGCGCGCTCGGGACCCTCGCCCGCCAGCGTGAGCGGACGGCGCGCGCGCGCGCACGCGGCGATGACCACGTCCATGCCCTTGTCCGCGATCAGCCGTCCCACGCTCAACACGCTTTCCGTGGCGGGAATGGGAGTGGGCGCCGGCATCTCCAGCCCGTTGCCCACCACCGACAATCGTTCCCGCACGCGAGACAGGCGGCGCGTGGCGTGGCGCTCCAACTCGGCGAGCAGGTCGACGCGGTTCGCCTCGCTCTGCACGAGCACGCCGGCGGCCGCGCTCCATACTCGTGGTGAGAGCCAGCGAGTGAACCGCGAGTCTCCCAGCCGGTACTCGGCCTCGCCACGCACCCAGACCACCGCCGGGATCCCGAGCTTGGCACCCGCGCGCGTACCGGCGAGCCCCGAGACGAACGTCTGGAAGCACAGCAACAGGTCCGCTCTGGGGGTGAGTTCCGCGACGGCCGCCTCGATCGCGCGCAGGTCCGCGAGCGTGCGCCAGCCGGGAACTCGCGACACGGGGAGTCGCACGACGTCGAAGCCGTCGCGAGCCGCGTGCCCCGCCGGCATGTTCGCGTCGCATCGCGTGACCACGGTCACCTGGTGGCTCGCGGCCAATCGCCGCGCCCAGCCTTCGGCCTGCAGTTCCGCGCCCCCGAACGCCGTCGGCGGGAAGTGCCCGATCAGGATCGCGAGGTGCACCGCGTCAGTCCCGCGCCGTCCCGGCCACGGCGGGGTGCAGCGGCATCTCGCCGCTCGTGGGAGCGCCGAGCTCGCCCCGCGGACGGTCGACGTACGCGCGCGCCCATAACTCGAGACAGAGGAGCGTGAACACGCGCCGGGCGCGAAGCTCGTCGCGAAGGCCCGCCCCGCCCAACAGCTGCCCCACGCCGTCTCGGGAGAGCCAACCGCGGCTCCGCGTGCGATCATCCAGCAGGATCTCGCGTGCGAGCCGGCCCAGGTCGCCCGCAAACCAGCGCTCGAGTGGCACGCCGAAGCCCTGCTTGCCGCGTGCCAGGATGTGCGGCGGAAGGTACGGGCGCACGGCCTCGCGCAGCACCCACTTGCTCACGTCGCCACGCAGCTTGTATTCGAATGGCATGCGTGCGACCCACTCCAGGACGTGATGGTCGAGCAGCGGCGCGCGAGTCTCCAGCGAGTTCATCATGCTGGTGCGGTCCACCTTCACGAGTACATCGTCGGTCATGTAGGTGAGCGCGTCCAACGCGGGCAGCGCCGCGAGCTCGCCCAGACCTCGTGCCGCGCGTTCGTGAAGCGCGCGCGCGGCGCACAACGGGTCATGTCCGCGCATGGCCTCGCGCATCTCCGGTGAAAGCACGGCCGAGCGCCCGTGCGGCGGGAAGTGCGACATGACCTCGAGGTGACGATCGACGGCCTTCATGCCGAGGCGGCGCAGCCGGCGGGCGAACGCGAGATCCTCCGGCAGCCCACGGGCGAGCCGGGAGACGAACCGGCGAAACGCGTACGGGATACCGTCCAAGCGGGCGTAGCGGCTGGCCCAGGCATAGGTGGTGTAGCCCGCGAACGCCTCGTCGCCGCCGTCGCCGGAGAGCGCAACGGTGACGTGGTGCCGCGCCATCTCGGAGACGTACCAGGTGGGCAGCATGGAGGCGTCCGCGAACGGCTCGTCCATCCCCCACACGAGCCGGGGAAGCAGCTCCAGGGCATGGGGCCGCACGACCAGTTCGTGATGTTCCGTGCCGAGGTGCTCCGCCACCGCCCTCGCGTGCGACAGCTCGCTCCAGTCCTCCTCGTCGAAGCCGATGCTGTAAGTCTTGACGCGCGTGCTCGAGACCTGCGTCATCAGCGCCACCACGGCGCTGGAGTCGATGCCGCCTGACAGGAACGCGCCGAGCGGCACGTCGGACATGAGCCGCACGCGTACGGCCTCCCGCAGCCGGTCGGTGAGCCCGGCGATCGCCTCGGCCTCGCCCATCGAGCGATCCGTCGTGAGCGGCAGCTCCCAGTAGCGCTCGACGCGTGGTCCCTGCTCGTCGCACACCAGCCGATGCCCCGCCGGCAGTTTGCGCACGCCCCTGAAGATGCAGCCCGGCGAGGGGACGTACTGGAACGTGAGGTAGTCCGCGATCGCGGAGGGGTCCACGTCGCGTGGCACGGACGGGTCGGCGAGCAGTGCTTTCAACTCGCTCGCGAACACCAGGCGCCGGCCATCGTCGTGCCAGTAGAGCGGCTTCTTGCCGGTGCGGTCGCGCGCGAGCAGGAGCGTGCGGCGGCGTGAGTCGTAGAGACCGAACGCGAACATCCCGCGCAGGTCCGCGACCAGGTCGGGCCCCTTCTCCTCCCACAGGTGGAGCAACATCTCGGTGTCGCTTCGGCCACGGAAGCGATGTCCTCGCGCCGCGAGCTCCGGCATCACCTCGGGCCAGTTGTAGAGCTCGCCGTTGTAGACGACGTGCACCGTCCCGTCCTCGTTCGCCATCGGCTGGTGCCCGCCCGGAGACAGGTCGACGATCGCGAGTCGGCGGTGCCCGAGCGCCACTGGCCCCTCCGCCCACACGCCGGCGTCGTCGGGGCCGCGGTGACGCTGCACGCGCGCCTGAGCCTGGACCCGATCCGCGTCCGCGCTGCCGCCGCGGTACCAGAACACGCCATTCACGCCACACATGTTCAGTTCCCTCGCTCGCGAGTGACCTGGAGTCGACCCACCTCGAGACCGTCCAGGAAGTCGTCGTCGCTCGTCAGGTCCCGCAGCCGCAGGTTCGGGTAGTGCGGCTGGTGTGCCATGGCGATCTTGACCACGTAGTCCCCGGGTGCCACGTCGTATGGCACCTGGACGCGGAACGAGTCGCGCACCACCTCGGTCGGGGCCCAGCGATCGACCCCGTACGCCCCACTCACCGGAAGGTGATCGGACCGGAACCGGTAGCGCTCGCCTCGCACACCCTCGACGAGCTTACGCCACAGCTTGGAGACGAACACCGGCGAGCGCGGCACGTCCGACGGCAGCGCGCGGTCGAAACGGATGCCGACGTTGTAGGCGCCGGCGGGCAGTGGCGATCGAACGCGCCACTCCGCGGCGCCGGCGATCGTTTCGCCGCGTGCGGCCTGCGTCGCGCCGACGTGGTAGGAGACCAACTCGGGAAGTCCATCTCCCATCCGCTTCGGGCGATCGTTCAGGTTCGGCG
>JAHFBX010000202.1 GCA_023249815.1 Candidatus Eiseniibacteriota bacterium | reverse complement strand
GGGATCTGCTCACCGCGGTCGGAGTAGCCCGTGAGCTTCACGATCTCGGGCCGGTCCGTGGCCGTGAACCGGTGGCAGCCCATGCAGGTGCTCACGGCGGGGATGTTCGCCCACTGCGAGTTGGCCGCGCCGTAGTGGCAGTACTTGCAGTCCATCTGGCGCGTGCCGGCGTGCAGCTTGTGGCTGAACGCGATGGGTTGCACCGGCCCCTGGGTGGCGCCCAGTCGCACGTTGAACGACTGCGACAGCGCCGCGCTGGCCGTGACGATGGCTGCGAGGACGATGACAGCGGCGAGGAGCTTGGTCATGGTCGCGGGGCAAACTATCGGTGCATCAGCGGCATGTCAACTCGATTGTGAACGGAGTTGCGAGCCAGCATCGAACATGAATCCGGCCAAACGACTGAACATTTCCGTGACGGGTGTCTCAGCGCTCGGACGTCACCAGCGCGGGGCGTCGACGAGCTTCAACCACTGGCCCTTCATGACGGTCTCGTCGAGTTCGACGCCATTCAACACCGCCATCTCCTCGACCGGGATGAGCCCGCCCCCAAGCGTGGGGTAGAGCGCGCGCAGATCGCCCTGGCTGGCCGCGCCCTGCACGCGCAGCCGCACGGGCTGGATCATGCCGCGCCGCGGGTCGGTGAGCTGCCGCATGGAGCGGATCGCCGCGAACACCTGACGCTCGGCCGCGTCGCCGGGCGTCGTGCCCCGGCCCAGCACCTGCAGCATGACGTCCGCCGAGACGCGCACGAAACCCGCCGCCAGGAGCCCCTGTCCGCCCTGGCCATCGGAAACCGTGAGCGTCCCGATCCAAGCCGGCCACGGACCCAGCGTCTCGCTTCCTCCGCGCGAGCCGAGCACGCGGCCCTCGGTGGTGAGGCCCACGAGGAAGTCGCCCGGCGTCTTGCCGGTCGAGTTTCGCGCGATCGTCAGCTGCAGCATGCCGGATTCGTCCTGCGCCTGGCCGGTGAGTGCGGTGTGCGAGTGCGCGGTGCGCCAGCCCGCTGGGAACGACATCTCGAGCCCGAGCACGGGATGGTAGAAGCGATTGCCCTCGAACCAGCCGTAGCGCGGGTTCTCGCCATAGACGAGGTTCCGCAGCCGGTCGAGGTACGCGCGCTGCCGCACCATGAGGTTCGGTTTTCCGGCGGCGGCCTTGGTCGCGAGACCGGCCGTGCGCTCGGCGCGCGCGCCGGGATCGGGATGCGTCGAGAAGTAGACGGGTAGCGACTGCCCGGCGCGCGCAGCGATACGCTGCAGCGTGCGGTACGTGCCGGGGATCTCGCGCGGGTCGTAGCCCGAAGTGCTCGCGTAGCGCACACCGAGTTCGTCGGCCTGCGACTCGTCGTCTCGCGAGTACTTGAGCATCAGGAGCCCGAGTGCCTGCTCGGCGGTGGCGCCGTAGCGGCGGAACGTCGGCGACACGGCGGAGGCGAGCCCCAGTCCCAGGCCCGCGAGCTGCTGTTGCGTGATCTGCTTGGCCGAGTGGCGCGCGGTGACGTGCCCGATCTCGTGTCCGAGCACACCCGCCAGCTGTGCTTCGCTCTGCATGTGCGCGAGCAGGCCGCGCGTCACGTAGATGTAGCCGCCCGGCATGGCGAACGCGTTCACCACCGGGTCGTCGAGCACGGTGAACTTCCACGCCACATCCGGCAGCTCCGACGCGCGCGCGACTCGACGCCCGACGCTGTCCACGTACGCCGACAGCGCGGCGTCGTCATATTCGCCATATTCCGCGACGGCCGCGGCGTATCCCTCGCGGCCCATCGCCGCTTCCTGCGCGGTCGTGACCAGCGTGAACTCGCGCTTGCCGGTGGCGGGGTTGACCGCGCAGCCGCCCACAGCAAAGCCGACAAGGGCGAGCAGTGCGAGCACGGCGAGACGGCGGATGGCGGGGCTCATCAGGAAGTCCTCCCTGGGATTCGCGCGCCCCTGGCCACCCTCAGGCCACGGGGCGAGCGCCACTACTAATAGCGCGGCACCGACTTGTCCACCTCGCGCGACCACTCGTCGATGCCGCCGCTCAGGTTGCGCAGGCGCGTGAAGCCCCGCTCGCGCAGCAGCTCGAGCGCGCGCATGCTGCGCATGCCCCGGTGGCAGGCCAGCACGAGCATGCGGTCCTTCGGCAGTTCGTGCGCCCGCACCGGCACCTGGCCGAGCGGTAGGTGGAGCGCGCCGGGAAACCGCGCGATCGACAACTCGTGCGGCTCGCGCACGTCCACGAGCAGCAGGTTGTCACCGTGCGCGAGCAGGTCCGCGAGTTCGCGGGCCGAGATGCCGGTCGATTGCGGTCCGACCGGCTTCGTGCCGCAGAGCTCGTCGTAGTCCACGAGCTCGCGGATGCTCGGCCGCTCGCCGCACAGCGGGCACGCGGGGTCCTTGCGCAGGCGCAGCTCGCGGAAGCTCATCTCGAGCGCATCGTAGAGCAACAGCCGGCCCACGAGGGTCTCGCCGGCGCCGAGCAGGAGCTTGATCGTCTCCGTGGCCTGGATGGAGCCGATCACTCCCGGCAGCACGCCCAGCACACCCGCCTCGGCGCAGCTTGGCACCACGCCCGGCGGCGGCGGCTGCGGGAACACGCACCGGTAGCAGGGCCCGCGCGTGGCGTCGAACACGCTCGCCTGGCCCTCGAAGCGCAGGATGCTGCCATAGACGTTCGGTTTCCCGGTCAGCACGCACGCGTCGTTCACGAGGTAGCGCGTCGCGAAGTTGTCGGTGCCGTCGGCCACGACGTCGTAGCGGCGAATCAGGTCCAACGCGTTGGTGCGGTCCAGCCGCAACTCGTGGAGCTCGACCTTGACCAGTGGATTGAGGTCCGCGAGCCGCTGCCCGAGCGACTCGAGCTTTGAATGGCCGACGGCGCCCGTGCCGTGCGCGACCTGGCGCTGCAGGTTGGACTCGTCCACGTGGTCGAAGTCCACCACGCCGAGCGTGCCCACGCCGGCGGCGGCCAGGTAGAGGGCGAGCGGCGATCCGAGGCCGCCGGCGCCCACGAGCAGCACGCGGCCGGCCTTCAGGCGCGCCTGTCCGGCCTCGCCCACCTCGGGCAGCGAGAGGTGGCGGCCGTAGCGGCGGAGTTCGGCGACGGTGAGCGCTTCGCTGCTGGCGGGGCTGTGTGTCACGGAGGCTCCGGTGTGGCGCTCGAGCGCGGGCGGTGAAGACCGAACGGTAGGCTCGTCCGGCGGACGCGGCAAGCCGCTGCGGAGGCGCTCCGGGTCCGAGCGAACGGGCCGCGAGCGAGCGGCGCGTGGTGGCGCCTCGAGGCCAGCGCCGCGCACCGGCATGCGTCAGATGATTCCGGTAGGATGCGCACGCCGCGAATCACGCGATCTGCGGCCCCACCACCACCGACGCCGACCCGTTCCGGACTCCGGAGGACTCCCGTGAGCCCCCAGATCAGCGCCGATGCCGCGCTCGACCGCCTCGCCGCCAACACGATCCGCTTCCTCGCGGTGGACGCCGTGGAGAAAGCGAAGTCGGGCCATCCCGGCATGCCGATGGGCATGGCCGACGCGGGCTACGTGCTGTGGACGCGATTCATGCGCCACGATCCGACCGATCCCACGTGGCCGGGCCGCGACCGCTTCGTGCTCTCGGCGGGCCATGGCTCGATGCTGCTCTATTCTTTGCTGCATCTCTCCGGCTACGACCTGCCCATGGAGGAGCTCAAGAACTTCCGCCAGCTCGGCAGCCGCACGCCGGGGCATCCCGAATATGGGCTCACGCCGGGTGTGGAGACCACGACCGGGCCGCTCGGCCAGGGGCTCGCGAATGCCGTCGGCATGGCACTGGGCTCGCGGATGGGCGACGCGCGGTTCGCCGCGGGCGGGTTCTCGCCCACCGCCTACCGCGTGTTCGCGCTCGCGGGCGACGGCTGTCTCATGGAGGGGATCTCGCACGAGGCCGCGTCGTTCGCCGGCCACCTCGAGCTCGGCAACCTGGTGGTGCTCTACGACGACAATCACATCACCATCGACGGCTCGACCAGCCTCACGTTCAGCGACGACACGGTGAGGCGCTTCGAGGCGTACGGCTGGCAGGTGCTGCACGCGGATCCGTACGATCATGATTCGCTGGCGGCGGCGCTGCTGCGCGCCACGGAGGACACCGCGCATCCGAGCCTGGTCGTGTGCCGAAGCCACATCGGCTACGGCTCGCCCAAGAAGCAGGACACCGCGCACGCGCACGGCGAACCACTGGGCGCCGAGGAAGTGCTCGCCACGAAGCAGGCGCTCGGCTGGCCCGAGTCGCCCGCGTTCCTGGTTCCGCCGGAGGTACGCGCACGATTCGCCGCACGCACCGCGGAGTTGAAGCGTGAGCGCGAGTCATGGGACGCGTTGCTCGCGCGCTGGCGCTCCGCCGAACCCTCGCGTGCGGCGGCCTGGGACACATTTCGCGAGCGCCGTGTGCCCGCCGACCTGGTGGAGCAGCTCGGTGCGGCCGCGCCCGGTGGGAACGCCGCGACGCGCGCGCACGGAAGCGCGGTGCTCCAGAAAGCAGCGGCGCTGCTGCCCGGGCTGATCGGCGGGAGCGCCGACCTCGAGGGCAGCAACAAGACGCGTATCGCGGGTTCGCCGAGCGTCTCCCCCCGCGACTTCTCGGGGCGGAACCTCCACTTCGGTGTGCGCGAGCACGCCATGACCGCGATCGGCAACGGGCTCGCGCTCGCGGGCGGCTGGCTGCCGTACACGGCGTCGTTCCTGACGTTCACCGACTATGCGCGGCCCGCAATCCGGCTCGCGGCGCTCATGAAGCTCCCGGTCGTGTTCATCTACACGCACGACAGCATCTTCCTGGGCGAGGACGGTCCGACGCACCAGCCGGTCGAGCACTTGGCGGCGCTGCGGCTGATTCCGAACCTGCGCGTGCTCCGGCCCGCGGACGGCCTCGAGACGGCGGCCGCCTGGGGGCTGGCGCTCGAGCGCCGCGACGGGCCCACGCTGCTGGCGCTCACGCGGCAGAGCTGCCCCGCGCTCGCGCGCCCGGCTGGATTCGACACGACCGAGCTCCGCCGTGGCGCGACGCTGCTGCGCGACGACGCGTCCGCCGAAGCGGTGACGCTCATCGCGACGGGCTCCGAGGTCGGCGTGGCGCTGGACGCCGCCGAGCGACTCGCCAAGTCGGGCCAGCCCGCGCGCGTCGTGAGCATGTTCGCACCGCAGCTCTACCTGTCGCAGGACGAGGTGTGGCGGAAGCAGCTGCTCCCGCCGGGCGGGAAGCGCGCGTCGCTGGAAGCCGGTGTCACATACGGCTGGCGCGAGATCGTCGGCGAACGCGGGCTCTGCTTAGGGCTGGATCGGTTCGGAGAGTCCGCGCCCGCCGAGGTGCTGGCCGAGCACTTCGGCTTCACCGGTTCCGCCGTGGCTGCGCGCGTCCAGCGCTGGGCCGTGAACGCCTGACGCGCGCGCCGAGCGCCGGCCACCTGCCATGCGATTCCCTCGAGCGAGCGGCGTGCTGCTCCACCCGACCGCGCTGCCGGGGCCGCAGGCCTCGGGTGACCTGGGGGCGTCAGCGCATGCGTTCGTGGACCAGCTCGCGGCCGCGGGCCAGTCGCTGTGGCAGGTGCTGCCGCTCGGACCCACCGGGTTCGGGGACTCGCCCTACCAGTCGTTCTCGGCGTTCGCGGGGAACCCGGTCCTGGTTTCGGCCGCGAGTCTTCACGCGGCGGGGCTGATCTCGGCAGCGGCTGTCGCGAGCGTACCGCAGGGTGAGGGTGCAGCGGCCGACTTCGGCGCCGCGATGAGGGGCGCGCGTCACATCGCGGCGAATCTCTCGACCGTGCTGGAGCGAGCGGAGCACCGAGACGGGTTCGAGCGCTTTCGCGCGTCGAACCCCTGGCTCGATGACTTCACGCTGTTCATGGCGCTGCGTGACGCGTACGGTCACTCTGCCTGGCTCGAGTGGCCCGAGCCTTTGCGCCTTCGAGATCCGCTCGCAGTCGCGGAAGCGCGCCGCTCGCTCGCGGAGC
>JAHFBX010000201.1 GCA_023249815.1 Candidatus Eiseniibacteriota bacterium | reverse complement strand
ACCTCGTCAGCGGGGAGCAGCGGTTGATCACCCGCGGCCCGGTGGCCGACGCGCTCCTCCGCAGCTGTGCCATCTCGATCGTCTTCCCACCGGTCGTGGAGGGCGAGGCGATCTGGGCCGACCCGGGGGTGTGGGAGCCGCCGCCGACCATTCGCCTGGGCCGCACACCCCTGACGTGGCGACCGTGCAGGCGACCGCGCAACGGAAGCGACGCGTTCAGCCCCGCCAGCGATTCGTGATCGGCAGCCGCCGGTCCTTGCCGAACGCGCGCGGCGTGATCTTGATGCCCGGCGGGCTCTGGCGCCGCTTGTATTCCGCCACGTCCACCATACCCGCCACGCGCCGCACCAGCGCCTCGTCGTGCCCCATGCGCGCGATCTCCGCGATGGAGCGGTCCTCCTCGACGTACTCGCGCAGGATCGCGTCCAGCGTCTCGTAGGGCGGCAGCGAATCCTGGTCCGTCTGACCCGGCCGCAGCTCGGCGGACGGCGCGCGTGTCAGCGTGTTCTCCGGGATCACCGCCCCGCGCGCGTTCCGCCAGCGGGCGAGCGCGTAGACCTGAGTCTTGTAGACGTCCTTCAGCACCGCGAAGCCGCCGGCCATGTCGCCGTAGAGCGTGCTGTAGCCCACGCTCGTCTCGCTCTTGTTACCGGTGGTGAGCACCAGCCAGCCGAACTTGTTGGACAGCGCCATCAGCGCGTTGCCGCGGATGCGCGCCTGCAGGTTCTCCTCGGTGGTGTCACGCTCGCGCCCAGCGAACGACGACGCGAGCACGTGCTCGTAGGCGCTCATGACGTCGCGTATGGCCAGCGTCTGGAAACGCATCCCGAGCGTGTGCGCGAGCGCTTCGGCATCAGCTTGTGACGCCGCGGAGGTGTACGGCGACGGCATCGCGATGCCCACGACGTGTTCCGTGCCCAGCGCGTCCACCGCGATGCAGGCGGTGAGCGCTGAGTCGATCCCGCCCGAGAGGCCGAGCACGACCGCCTCGAACCCGTTCTTGCGCACGTAGTCGCGGACACCCAGCACGAGCGCGGCATAGATCTCGGCCTTGTCGTCGGTCTCCCCGCGCGCGGCACGCGGTGCGAGTGCGGGGCGCGCGAGCGCGACACCACCGCCGGACCCGGATTCGGCGAACTGGTCCAGGTGGATGCGAGGCATCGGATCCGAATCGTCGAGCACGCGCTCCTTGCGCAGCCGAGGGTCGTGGAGTCTCGCATTGAAGACCTCGTCCAGGTCCACGTCGGCCACGACCAGGTCCTCCTCGAACGCGGCGCCCTCGGCCACCACGTTGCCGTCCTGGTCCAAGACCAGGCTCGAGCCATCGAACACGATCTCGTCCTGCCCGCCGACCAGGTTCACGTAGCAGACGATGGCGAGGTTGTCCGCGGCACGCGTCGAGATCATGCGGCGACGCTCGTCGGCCTTGCCGGCATGGTAGGGCGACGCCGACAGGTTCACGATGACCTCGGCCCCGCCGCGGACGACCTGCTCCTCGGACGGGCCGCCCGCGAGCCAGATGTCCTCGCACACGTTCACGCCGAACACCGTCCCGGCGCGCGAGAACACCACGCTCTTCCGCTCGGGCATGAAGTAGCGGTTCTCGTCGAACACGCCGTAATTCGGGAGGTAGCGCTTGCGCGCGTTCCCGACCCAGCGGCCGTCGTGCAGGATGGCGGCCGAGTTGTAGAGATCCAGGTCGCGCTCGATCGTGCCCACCACGACGGTCATGCCGCGAGTGTGAACCGCGAGGTCGCGGGTGCGGTCAATGCAGCCCTGGATGAACGCCGGCTTCAAGAGCAGGTCCTCGGGCGGGTAGCCCGGGACACACATCTCGGGAAAAGCGAGCAGCTCCACGCCGAGCGCCCGGGCGCGCTCGATCTCTTTCAAGATCCTGGCGATGTTGCCGTCCAGGTCCCCGACGGTGGGATTGATCTGGGCGAGGCCGATGCGGAGTGTGCGCATGGGCCGATCAGTCTGCGGGCCGCTCCCCGGGGGCGCAAGCGCGGGGGGGGTTGCGAGGGAGCACGCGCCGCGAAGTGACCGGGGCGTCGAAGATCGTTCGCGACCGCGATCGGCGCGGGGACCGCACGCGCACAAACGAAAACGCCCGGCCATGGACCGGGCGATCCCGTAGTCATGCGGAGGGGCCGTGGGCCCGACCGCGAGCGCAAGAGGGAACGGGTACTTCAGCTCTTGTTGCCGACTCCCGTGTCCAACCCTTCCAGCGGCAGGGACCTCTCGGGTCCTACTCTTTACTGGCCGAAGGCGGGCTCTTGCTGCGCAGAGGAACGTCCGGCTCTCCGGCCGGGTTCCGCGCGGGAGATTGCAAGGAGCGTTCCTTGCATTCTCCGGGCTGCTCTACGCGTGTAACTGATTGTCGATAAACGCGGCTCGCGGCACAACGGTTTTCTTCAGGCCGGCTGGAGCGGGCAATCACGCGACACGGGCAGCGCAATCCGCCCACTTCGTGACCGGCAGTCAGACGCCGAGCAATGACGCCACATAAGCTTTAAGCACAACGAATTACACAGATGCAGCAGCTCGGTCAGCAGGCGCCTCGCGCGGCCCCCCCGCACGCCAGGCGAGCCCCGCCGCCACCAGCGCCAGCAGCGCCAGAGCCAGGAAGGTCTGCTGAGTTGCGGCGCGGAATGCCTCGCGGTCCACCGGTGAGGGCCCTCCAAGGGCGAGCGTCGTGCCGGAGAGCGCCCGGTAGCGCATGGTCACGAGCGCGCCGGTCAGAGCCACTCCCGTGGCGATGCCCAGGTTGCGCGTCGTTCCCTGGAGCCCCGAAGCAAGCCCCAGGCGTGCCGCCGGAACGAGCGACAGGAGCGCGCTCGAGTTCGGCACCGCGAAGAGCCCCTGGCCCACGCCCACCAGCACCATGCCCCCCGCGAGCGCCGCGACCGAGAGCTCCGTGTCGAGCCGCGAGAGCAGCGCCAACCCCGCGCCGGTGAGCAGCATGCCCGTGGAGGTGAGCGGCCGCGGGCCCAGCCGGTCGGCCAGCCGCCCCGCGATTGGCGCGCACACGAGTGCCGCGCCGGGCAGGACCGCGAGCCAGGCCCCGGATCGGGCGGCACTCCACCCACCGAGCGTCTCCAGCACGAGCGGCAGGTGGAACCCCACCGACACGCTCAACAGCTGGCCCAGGAACGTGAGCGTCACCGCGGCGCCGAGCGGACCCGCGATGACGTCCAGGGGCAGCAACGGCTCCGGCGCGCGGCGTTGCGTCGAGACGAACGCCACGAGCAGCCCCGCGCCGATGGCGGCAAGTACCACCACCCACGGGCTCGTCCCGCCCGCCTCCGCGCCGCGCGTGATCGCCAACAGCAGCCCGGCGAGCCCGCCGGCCCATAGGAGCGTCGGCAGTCCCGCCACCCCGGGGGAAGACCGCGAGGGCGCGTCGCGTGGCACGCGACGAAGCAGCAGTGCGTGCGCGAGCAGCCCGAGCGGCAGGTTGACGAGGAAGATCCAGCGCCACGACGCGTGCGCCACGACGAGGCCGCCGAGCGGCGGCCCCACCGCGAGCCCCACACCCACCATGGCGCCGAACGCGCCGAGCGCGCGTCCGCGTTCGGCCTCGGGGAACGCCTGCACGAGGAGCGCCGAGCCGTTTGCGGCCACGAGCGCCGCGGCGAGTCCCTGGAAGACGCGCAGCACGATGAGCGTGTGCACCGAGGGGGCGAGTCCGCAGAGCAGTGACGCGAGCACGAACAGCAGGAGACCCGCGCCGTAGACACCGCGCCGGCCGCGCGCGTCGGCCAGGCGGCCGGCCGCGAGCAGGAACCCGGTGAGCGCGAGCGTGTAAGCGAGCGCCACCCACTCCACGGTCGCGAGTCCGGCGTGCAAGGTTCGCTGCAGCGTCGGCAGCGCGATGTTCACCACGCTGGCGTCGAGCGTGGCCATGATGACGCCGAGCGCGATCGGCGGGAACACCCGCCAGCGCGCCCACGCGGGCTCGGGCCCCGCCGGCGGCCCGCCGCGCTCGTCGAACGAGGCGGCGGGGCCGGAGGGCGTCACGACTGGCGCAGGATGCGCACGATCTCCGGCAGGTTCGGCGACTTCCCGTAGAGCAGCATGCCGAGCCGGAACATGCGCGAGCCGATGACGAGCGCGGCCACGGCGGACAGGCCGAGGAGCCCGAGCGACGTCGCGATCTCCCACGCCGGGATGTGCGCGCCCGAGACACTCGCGGCGCTCATGCGCAGCATCATCGTCGTCGCGGCGCTGGGCGGGAACAGCGACAGCCCCACGGCGAGCCCCGAGTTCGGCGAGTTCAGGATCTTCACCAGCAGCCAGAACGGCACGAAGTTGAGCAGCGTGAGCACGGTCGAGAGCTGCGCGGCCTCGCGCAGGTTGCTCGTCATGGCGCCGATGCCCGTCATGATGCTGGCGTAGAACAGGTAGCCGAGCAGGAAGTACGCGAGCGCCGCGAGCAGCAACGCGGGGGGCAGGCTCACGTTGAGCATGCTGAGCAGGCCTGCCGAGGCCATGAGCCCCGCCACGACCCACACGCCCACGAGCGTCAGCCCCGCGCCGCCCAGCCCGAGCAGTTTGCCGAGCATGAGTTCATCGGGCGTGACGCTGCACAGCAGCGATTCCAGGATGCGCGACTCCTTCTCCTCGCTCACCCCCTGCAACAGGTACTGCCCGCCCGTGATGATGGACATCGAGAGCAGGAAGCCGAGCGCGAACGGCAGCAGGAACCCGACCAGCTCGCGTGCGTCGTTCTTCACCGCCCATTTGCCCTCGCGGTCGAGTGTGTAGAGGTCGATCGAGCGCCCGAGCCGCAGCACGCGCTCGATTCGCGTCGAGTCGGTCTCCCCGGCGAGCAGGCTGCGCGTGAGCCAGAAGCGCAGCGGGCGGTCGTCCGCGCTGCTCGTGAACACGCGCGTGTCGTGCTCGTAGAGCCTGAGCCGCCCGGTCTCGACGAAGTCGGCGGCCACGACGAGCACCTGCTTCACGTCTCCCTTCGCCAGCGAGTCGAGCGCCACCTGCTGGCTCTCGTAGCGCCGCAGGATGACCGGCACGATGTGCGGCGGTGGCGTCGGGCGTGTCTGGCTCGGGTTCAACGGCGCTTCCGACGCTGGCTGGTAGTCGTACTCGAGCGCCGCGTCGCGGTACGTGCCCGAGGAATCCACCACCGCGACGATGCGTGCTTCGGCGAAGCGCTTGCGCGCGTCGTCGGACGCCATCTTCGTGGACAGGAACCCGCTCACGAACAGGATCGCGGGGGTGAGCAGCAGCGAGAACACGAACGCCTTGCGGCGCACGGTGGTGAGGTATTCGCGGCGCGCGATGATGAGCGCTTTGCCGAAGGACAGGCTCATCGCTCACCCCCCAGCGAGACCTGCTCGTCGATCGTGGGCGGGCCGCTCCGGCCCGCGTCCAATCCGACGCCCGACGTGACGACCTGCACGAAGATGTCTTCCAGCGGGGGCACGATGGGGACGAACGCGCGCACCGCGAGGCCTTGCTCGAGCAGCAGCTTCAACACCGTGGCCGGATGCGTGCCGCGTTCGAGCGCCACCTTCCAGTGGCCGTTCTCGGCGGTCACCGACTTCACGCCGTCCACGCGGCGCGGCGTGCCGTCCACGTGCAGCGCGAACTCATTCTCGGCGTGCTGGTGGCGGATCTCGCCGACCTGACCATAGAGCACCATGTGGCCACGGTTGATCATGAGAGCCCGGTCGCACTGCTGCTCCACCTTGTTCATCTGGTGCGTGGACAGCAGCACGGTCGTGCCCTCGGAGCGGCGGCGGCGCAGGACGTCCTCCAGGATCTGGACGTTGATGGGATCGAGACCCGAGTACGGCTCGTCCAGGATGAGCAACTCGGGCCGGCCGATGAGCGCCGTGCACAGCTGGAGCTTCTGCTGCATCCCCTTGGACAGCGTGGCGACGTGCTTGCGCGCCCAGGCCGCGAGGCCGAATTCCTCGAGCAGCTCGATCCCCTCCCGACGCGAGTCGGCGGCCGACAG
>JAHFBX010000200.1 GCA_023249815.1 Candidatus Eiseniibacteriota bacterium | reverse complement strand
TCCCGAGCCCGGTAATGGGTTCGTCCAGTTGATCGCCTTGAACGGGTCTACCGTTTACGCGGCGGGCTCTTTCACCAGCATAGGCGGACAAACCCGCATCCACCTCGGTGCGATCGATACGGGCACGGGGCAGGCCACCGTGTGGAACCCGAACGCTCTCGGAGCGTTTGGATTCTTGGTTTCTTCGCTCGCAGCGAGTCAATCGCTCGTTTATGTAAATGCGGATCCCGGCATCGTCGCGTTCACCGCGTCCGGCACCGCCGGAGTACCAACCCCTCCGCCCGTTCCAAATGACATGCAGCTCAGCGTGACCAGTGTCCCGAACCCTGCCTTTTCGCAGGCGACGCTGCACTTCCGGCTTCCCAAGCCGGGCGCCGTGCGACTTGCAGTATTCGACCTCAGCGGACGCCGAGCCGCCACGCTGATCCACGACCAAATCATGTCCGAAGGTGAGCATGAATCGACGTTCACGACGGGGAGCCTCAAGTCTGGTATCTATTTCGCTCGTCTGGAGCTAGGATCCGAGGTCGCGATTCATAAGGTGATCGTAGTGCAATGATATGGAGCGACCGGCCTGCGGGCGGGCCGCTTCAGCGACAACTTCGTGTGCATCGTGGGACCTCCCTGTCCTTGGGTTCAGTACCGCAAACCCCAAGGTCGCAGGTGAGGGCTCACGCTTTCAGTGCCGATCAGGGGAATTCATTCAGAGCCTCGCGGCATTGAACGTGTCGCCCTGCGAGAAGTCTCCCGTCTCCAGCCCCTTCCGGAACCAGCGCACGCGCTGCGCCGAGGTGCCGTGCGTGAACGCGTCGGGGATCACGGTGCCTTGGGCTTGGCGCTGCAGCCGGTTGTCGCCGATGGCGCTGGCCGCGTTCAAGCCCTCCTCGACGTCGCCCGCCTCGAGCAGGGGGCGCAACTGCTCGGTGTCGTGCGCCCACATCCCGGCGAGGAAGTCAGCCTGCAGCTCGAGACGCACCGAGAGCTGGTTCGCCTCGGCCTCGCTCAGCTGGTCGCGCATCCGGCTCACGCGTTCGCTGATGCCGAGCAGGTTCTGGACGTGGTGGCCCACCTCGTGCGCGATGACGTACGCCTGGGCGAAGTCACCCGGGGCGCCGAGCTGGTCGCGCATGACGCCGAAGAACGACAGGTCCAGGTAGAGCTTGGAATCCGCTGGGCAATAGAACGGTCCGACCGCGGCGCCCGTCAGACCACATGCGGACTCCACGCGGTCGTCGAACAGCACGAGGTGTGGTTCGACGTACTCACGTCCCATGCGTTCGAACTCGGCCTTCCACACGTCCTCGGTCTCGGCGAGGATCGTCGAGGCGAACGCCGCCATCTCGTCTTGGGCGGGGCTCGGCGCGCGCTGCGCCGGAGGGTTGGTGTCCAGCCCCTGCACCTGCTGCAGTAGTACGCGAGGGTCGGCGCCGAACAGCATGGCAACAACGAGGATGACCAGCGTCGCGCCTCCGCCGAGCGCCAGCCCGCCCGCAGAGCGCCCGCGGCGATCCTCGACGCTCGAACTCTGCCGCCGCCCCTGCCAGCGCATGGCTCGCTCCATTCACCTGTGCAGCCGATTGGCCGCCCCGGAGGCCGCACGGTACCGCTAGCGGAGCCCCGTCGCCACATGCAGATCCACGAGCTGCATGTAGTAGGTATAGGCGTACGCGGTGAGGTCCAGGCTCATGCGCAGGCGCCCGACACGATAGATGCCGGTGGGGTCCGGCGGCGTGAGGTCCCGCCACGGCGTGCGCTGGCCGGTCTGCAGATCCACGCGGAAGATGCGCGCCGGCAATTCGTTGGTACGGTACGCGAGCAGCGCGTTGCCCTCGGGCAGCCAGCTCACGATGCGGTCCGTGCGTGTGAGGTGCGGGATCGGTTTCGACTCGGAGCCGTCGATCGCGTACGTGCGGTGCTCCTGGTCCGACGTATTCACGGAGACCCACTGGCCGCCCGGCAGCAGCTCGAACTCCATGAAGTCGATGCCCTCGGGCGTGAACGCGTGGTGCTCACCGCTGTCGGGATCGAGCGTGAACAAGCGCACGCCCTGGCCGGGCTCGTTCGCCGAGACCACCAGCCGGTTCTCGCCCGGCAGCCAGCGGATGTAGTGACAGAACAGGTTGCCGTGCTGGATCGGCCGTGGCTCGCCGACGCCGGTCGGCAGCATGACAAGTGAACCGTGCTGGCCCGCATCGGGTGAGGCGATGACCCATTGACCGTCGGGCGAGATCGCGCGCGCCGAGCCGTCGCCCAAACGGATGGCCGGTGCACCATCGGTGGACCGGATGTAGACCGAGCCCTTGTCGCCGCCGCCCTCGGCGGTCTCGTCGAGCACGATCGTGCGGCCGTCCGGCGACAGGCCCTGCACGAGCGACCAGTCGAGCCACGACAGGTCACGCTCCTGCGTCTCGCCCGGCGCCAGCCCGTTGATGCCGGCGCGCTCCGGCCCGTGCCCGAGGAGCACGCGCCCGTCGCGCGCGATGTCGTGAAGCGTGAGATTACTCGCGAGCTGCAGGACGCGCCGCAGCGAGCCGTCGAGCGATGCCGCGTACAGCCCGCGCGCGGCGCCGCCGCGATCGGCCGTGAACCACACCTCACGCCCGCCCGGAGCCCACGCCAGTCCGCGCATCGTGCCCCACAGGTCGGTGAGCGCGCGCCGTTCGCCGCGGCGGTCCACCACGCTCAGCCGCGCGGAGTCGCTGTTGCGGCTCGGATGATCCAGGAACGCGATCCACCGGCCGTCCGGCGAGAAGCGGATGAAGCTCACCCATCCGGAAGTCTTGTAGAGCACATTCCCGATCGGGTACTCGATCCGGATCATGCCCTCCTTCCAGCGCGCCACCGCGAGCTGGGCGCCGTCCGGACTCCAATCCGCGGCGTGCACGTCGTTCAGGAGCTCCCGGGCCGCGCCGCCCATCGGCGGGACGCGCGCGAGCGTGCCGCGCCGGTCGAATGACGTCACGAACTCCGTCCGCAGGAGGATCGCCATCTCGTTCGACGACGACACGCTCAAGAGATCCGTGTCACGGAAGCCCAGCGTGCGCGCCTCGGGATTCCCGATGTGGGCCCAGAACATCTCGAGCGGCTTGCCCTCCCAGCTCGCGCCGTACATGACCGAGTGCGCGTCGGCCGTGAAGCGCGCCGACCAGATGCAGCCACGGCGGAACGTGACGCGCTGGTAGGAGTGTTCGCTGGTGGCATCGCCCGCGGGCCCTGTCGCGTCCTTGGGCGCCGGGGAGACCACCTGGCCGAACGCCTCGAGTGCGTACGCCAGGTCGCGCGCGGACTCGAATCGTTCGGTCGCCGACTTCTCGACGCAGCGCCGCACGAGCGCCGCGAGCCCGGGCGCATGCCGCTCCAGTTCGGCGGGGAACGGCGGCAGGTCGTCGCGCACGATCGCCGCCATCGTGTCGGCGGAGGTCCCGTGGTGGAACGGTGCACGTCCCGTGGCCAGCTCGTAGAGCACGCAGCCCAGCGCGAAGATGTCGGCGCGATGGTCCGCGGGCTCGCCACGCACCTGTTCGGGCGCCATGTAGCCGACGGTGCCCAGCACCTGGCCCACCTCGGTCATGGTCGCCGCGAGCGAGTCATTGCGCGGCGAGGAGCCCGTATCACTGCGCACGAGCTTCGCGAGTCCGAAGTCGAGGATCTTGACGTGGCCGTCGCGCGTGACGAACAGGTTCTCGGGCTTGAGGTCGCGGTGGACGATGCCCTTGGCGTGTGCCGCCGCGAGGCCGCGCGCGACCTGGGAGCCGAACTCGATCACCTTGCGCAGGGGCAGCGCTCCGCCCGCGAGCCGCTCCCGGAGCGTGCCGCCCTCGAGCAGCTCGGACACGATATAGGGCGCCCCGTCCTGCGTGCCGATGTCGATGATGGCGAGCACGTTCGGGTGGTTCAGGGCGCCGGCGGCACGAGCCTCCTGGTCGAAGCGCTTGAGGCGCTCGGCGTCGGCACTGAACAGGGCGGGCAGCACCTTCACGGCGACTTCGCGGCCCAGGCGGTCGTCGAGCGCGCGATAGACCTCGCCCATGCCCCCTTTGCCGAGGAGCGCCAAGACCTGGTAGCGACCGATGCGGGAGCCGTTCGACGTGGCCATGAACCGTCGATTGTCCTATGCCGCCGGAACCCACCGCAAGCCGCGAGTCACCCGAGCTTCGCCCCCGGCCGCTCGCCGCGCCTTGCCTGACGCGCGACCACCGGGGAGAATCCCGTCTCGCTCCCGCTTCCCGCCCGCGTCTTCGAACCCATCTGAGTTCCGCCCCTGTCCGAAACTGACCTGGTTCAGCGATTCCTGAGCCATCGCACGCTCGCGAACGCGCCACGCGAGCAGCTGGAATGGCTTGCGGCCCGGTCTGCGGTCCGGCGCTTCGACACCGGCGAGTCGATCTTCCTGCCCGAGAAACCCCTGCGCACGCTCAACGTGGTGCTCTCCGGTCACATGGCGATCCGCGTGGACCGCGGCAGTGGGCCGCGCAAGATCATGGAGTGGCACGCGGGCGACGTCTCGGGCGTGCTGCCCTACTCGCGCCTCGTCACGGCCCCCGGACGCGTCACGGCGGAGTCGCCCAGCGAGATCTCCATGATGAGCGCCGATCACTTCCCCGAGATGATCGTCCGCTGCCCGGACCTCACCGCGGCGCTCGTCCACGTCATGATCGACCGGGCCCGAAGGTTCACGAAGAGCGACGTACAAGACGAGAAGATGCTGTCGCTCGGACGGCTCGCCGCCGGGCTTGCGCACGAGCTCAACAATCCCGCCTCGGCGCTCGCGCGGAGCGCCAAGGAGCTGGACGGCCGGCTGTTCGAGCTGGAAGCGACGGCACTCGCGCTCGGCGCTGTGGGGCTCTCGCCGGAGCGACTGGTCGCGGTGGACCGCCTGCGGCAGGAGTGCGAACAGCACGGCGTCCGGCTGGCATTCTCTCCGCTCGAGCGCGCCGACCGCGAAGACGAAGTGCAGGCGTGGCTCGCCCGGCGGGGCTTTCGCAGCGACGTCGCCGCGGCCCTGGTCGAGACGCCGGTCTCGGTGAAGAGTCTCGATGCGCTCGCCGAACAGGTCCCCCCCGACGCGCTCGAGTTCGCGCTCCACTCGATCGGCGCCGCGTGCCGGGCACAGCGGTTGCTCAAGGAGCTGGAGACCGCGGCGGCGCGCATCCACACGCTGGTCGCGGCCATCAAGGGCTTCACGCACATGGACCAGTCCAACGTACCCAAGCCGGTGGACGTGGCGCGCGGGCTCGCCGACACGCTCGCCGTGCTCGGCGGCAAGGCTCGCAAGAAGTCGGTGAGCGTGAGCGTTTCCGTGCCCGACGGGCTGCCGGCGGTTCAGGGATTCGGCGGCGAGCTGAACCAGGTGTGGGCGAACCTGATCGACAACGCGATCGACGCGGCACCCGTCTCGGGCCACGTCGACGTCAAGGCGTGCGCGCAGGGTGACCGGGTCATCGTGCGTGTCACGGACGATGGCCCCGGCGTCCCGCAGGAACTCAAGGACCGGATCTTCGAGCCATTCTTCACGACGAAGCCGATGGGCGAGGGCACCGGTCTTGGCCTCGACATCGCCCGACAGCTCGTGAACCAGCACGAAGGCCACATCGAGCTGGACTCGCGGCCCGGACACACGGAGTTCATGGTGAACCTGCCCCGGCTCAAGGCCTCGCCGGCCGACGACGAATCCCGATGACCTCACTCCGGATCGCGATCGCCGCGCACCTCCGCGAGGACTGCCGGCATGGCTAAGCCGATCCTGCTCGCGGTGGATGACGACCGCGAGGTCTTGAGTGCGGTCGAACGCGACCTGCGCCGCCGCTACTCGGAGCGCTACCGAGTGCTCGCGGCGAACTCGGGCGCTGAGGCGCTGGACACGCTTCGCCAGGTCCAGAAGCGCGCCGGCTCCGTGGCGCTTCTGCTCGTGGACCAGCGCATGCCACAGATGACCGGGATCGAGTTCCTCGCCCAGGCGCGGCCGCTCTATCCCGAGGCCGTGCGCGTCCTGCTCACCGCGTA
>JAHFBX010000199.1 GCA_023249815.1 Candidatus Eiseniibacteriota bacterium | reverse complement strand
TCGTACTTGGGAAACCGCATGTGGAGCCCGTCACTCGGCTTGCTCGAGCGACCGTGCCCGATGCCGTCGGGCAGGATCACGAACATCGCGGTGGTGTCGAGCGGCTGGCCCTTTCCGTAGAGCTCGTCCGCGAACTGGCGCGCCAGGAACTGGCGGCCCGTGCCGCCGGTACCGTGCAGCACGAGCACGGCATTCGTCGCATGGCCCCGCGCATCGCGCCGGAGCGTGCCCAGCGTGAGCACGTGCAGCCGGAGTTCGGGCAGCGTCTCGCCGGAGACGAACCGGAAGTCACGCGCGACGAAGTCGCTCTCGGCGGCGCGTGCGGGTAGTGCCGCGCCTGACGCGAGCGCCAGTACGACCAGGAGCAGCGATGTGAAGCTGCGCGGGGACGTCCTCCCATGCCTCCGCGTCGGCCCCACCGCGCCCCGCTCGCGACGCTCCGATCCCGGTTTCATCGCGCCCTGGCCTCCCCCACGTCCGTGCCCCGCACCCGGCCCGCGAGCAGCGCGAACACCACGAGCGCGACCACGCCGACCAGCGCCTCGGTGTAGAGCATGCCGTTCGTGCGCCAGTGGTCGTGCGCCCAGCCGTTCACGCGCAGCATCCCGAGGCTGAACAGCGTGTTGAGCGCGAAGAACAGGTTGATCTTAGTGGCCGCGGCCGTGTCGCCGATGATCGCGAGCACCATGGCGGTGATGGTCGCCGCGCACATGCCGAGCGCGAACGTGTAGAGCAGCGTCGAGACCGCGTAGCCGAGGTTGGTGCGCGGCGACATCGCGATGGCCACGCACGCGAGCAGGCCCAGCGCGGAAGACACCGCGTACGACGTGGGCTTGGCGATGCGGTCGGCGAGCCTTCCCCCCGCGAAGCATCCAGCCACGATGGCGATCCCGCCGCCCAACCCCAGCACGGCCGACACCGTGTCGGCGCCGGCGTTCCACTCCGAGGCGATCGAACCAAACAGCGCTTGCGCGGCACCCGTGCCGATGGGCAGGATGGCGAGGATCAGCCCGATGCGGCCGCCACGCGAGCGGACGAGCGCTCCGAGCTCTCGCCACGCGTCGCCCGCGCGCTCGCCGAGCGAGCCCTCGCGCAGGTGGCGCGGCGGCTCTTCAAGGCCCGTGAGTGCCAGCGAGCAGAGCCAGAGCAACGCGGCGAGCGCCGCACCCGCCATCCATGGTTGCGGCACGTGCCGCATGAGCCAGAGCCCAAGCCCGCCGCCGGCCGTCTGCGCGAACTGGTTACCGCTCTGGAACCAGCCGCCCGACCGGCCGCGCGCGTGCGGCGGCGAGTTGTGCGTCATGAGCCCTTCCGTCGCGAACGCGATGAACGTGCCCGCAAGGCTCGTGAGCAGCACGAGCAGGGCGAGGAGCGGCATGGTGCGCGTCGTCAACGGCAGCGCCGACATGGCGATGAACCCGACCGAGACCAGGGCGACGGCGATCCGGTACCAGCGCTTGCGGGACAGCGTGTAGTCACCGAGCGGCGCCCAGATGAACTTCCACCCCGACGCGAGCCACGTCATGCCGATGACGCCGGCGATGTCCGACACAGGCACCCCGGCCCGGCTCGCGAGATAGCCGAGCGCGATGGACGGGAAGCCGAACGTGAGTCCGAACGGGAAGTACAGCACGGCCCACACCCAGGGGTGACGCGGCGTTCCGGTGACCGGAAGCGTCTCGGTGACGGCCATCACGCGATGCTAGTGGTTCGTGGATGGGGAATCGACGAGATTCCGGACGCGGGAGGCCGGATGCCGCGCGGAGCGGGCCGCGCGGCACGTCCCTGCTAGCGGACGAACGGCACGAGGCTCACCAGCGTGGGCAGCAGCGCCTCCATGGCGGACGCACCCGTGAACCCGGCCCCGAGCCGCACGTAAGAACCCTTCAGCGAAGCCCGCGGCGTGCCCTCCACCGCGTCGTACGTCCTCCGCCACTTGGTGTCGGAGAGCGGCGAGATGACCCCGAGGTCGAGCGCGAGCGTGAGGTGCTGCCGGTGACGCGTGTAGGGCAGCGAGGCGCGCACGCTCAAGCCGGCCTGTCCGATGTAGCTCCGGCCTGTGACCACCGACTCCGTTCGGGGATCGCGCACCAGCGAATCCACCGAGACCCGGCCGCAGTTGGCGAAGTCCAGTCGGAGCGCCGAGGCGCCCACGCCGAACATCGGTGAGATGGAGAGCGCTGGCGTACGAACGAGTTCGAAGCCGACCGCGACCATGCCGTACCCGCCCGAGTTGCGGAGCGCCAGGGCGCCATTGCGCTCGGTCGCCGGGAGCATCATCTGTCCCGTGAGCGCGACGTTCACACGGCCGAACTCCCAGTCGAGTTGCGGCCCGATCGTGACCACCTGGCGGTTCACGCGCAGCCCCTGCCCCGTGAGCAGCGGTTCCACGCCGCGCAGGTCCAGCGCGAGCACTCCGGTGCTGAGGCGCACGACGGAGCGGGTCGTGCCGCGAGTGCTTCGCACGAGCGAGGTCGGGCTGAATTCCGCGCCGGCGAGGAACGCCGAACCGCGGAGGGAGTCGAGCGCCGCGCCTTCAAGCTCGAGCGCTCGCGACGGTTGTGCGGCGAGGACGGCGACCGCGAGCATGACGAGGGCGGTGGCGGGGACACGAACGTTGGCTGCACGCATGGCCGGCTCTCCGGAGTGAAAGGGTGTTGGTGCTCGTCTGTCGCTTGGGCCCCGGGTCGCGCGGGCGGCCGCATCGGCGCCTGTCTCCGGGGTTCTGCCGCTGCTGACGGACGACCGCCTCACCTCTTACAAAGCGGCGCGGGGCCTCGGGAGCGCCGTGCGGTGGAGGGCCTTCGGATGGGCCGTGCGGCGGGGGGTGTAAGACCGGGGCCGGGCCTGCGTCAGCAGGGGTGGAAGCGCCAATGGAGGTCCCCCAGGGCGGGGGAACTCGAGTGACGCTCGATCCCAGGGAGATCGCCATGACGAACCCGAACCTGAGCACCCGCCGCTGTAACGCCGCCAGTGACTGCGCCACCCGTCTGGAGTCGAGGGACCGCCGTGACGCGCGCGTCAACCCGATGTGCGACTGCGGGCCAGCCTGCGCGTGCGGCTCGGGCTGCAGCTGCGGCGCCTGAAGCATCGGACCCCGGATCGAGAGGCTTCGATCCGGGGTCCCGACTCTCAATAGGTAGTGGCGTTCGGCCACGCGCCGAGATCACCGCCGCGGCGAGGCGTGTTCACCTGGTTGGCGGGCGCCGAATTGCGCCTCGACCGCGCCGCTTGAAGAACTGCACCTCGCGCTCGTGCTTCACCGCGGCGGCGCGAGTCTCGAACGTGCCGAGGTTGCGTCGCTTCCCGGTGCGCGGGTCGCGGCTCTCCGAATAGAGCCGGTACTTTCCGGACGGCAGCTTGCGGATCATGTGCCCGGGCCTCCGTTCATCGCCCACTGCCGGGACGTGAGCTCGGGCTCGGCATGGACCCGGCGGTTCGGTCCAGCCTACAGCGCGCGCGCCAGCCAGCGGAGTACGTTCAGCGCGAACTGGCGATCGTCGTTGCCGGGCACGTTCATGCCCATGGGCGAGCGCCTCCCGCCCGCCACTTGCGCGGTGAGCATCGCGGCCTCCCCCATCACCACGACGCGGCCGCGGCCGTGCTCGAACGCCAACCCCTGCGCGCGTCCGGCCGCAGCGCGTCGTTTCTCCGCCGGCACGTGGCCGCCGGCCCGGCCGAGCCCGACGAGGAGATCCTCGGCGCGGTCCGACAGCCGCAGCAGCGCCACCGCGCCGGGCGGGCCCGAAAGCGACTGGCCGGTGAATGCCTGCACGTGGCGGACCGTCTCGGCCGAGTCGCGCCCGGAGATGATCGGGTGCTCGTCCGCCAGCCCATGACCGGAACGGAAGTGCAGGATGGTCTCGCTCCCGCCCTCGGCGCGCTCGGGATCCGCTGTGTAGGCCGCGCGCATGTCCACGCCGAACGCCTCGCCGAGTGAGCGCGCCGCGTCGCCCATTGGCGCGTGGTCGGCGATCAGCAGCAGCGCGCCACCGCGGCGGACCCAGTGCTCGATCGTGCCGACCTCCGCGGTTGTGAACGCCGCCTTCGACGCCTCGGGCCGATCCATGCGCTCGTCGCCGAGCGCGTTCGCGATGACGAGCAGGCCGGCGGCGTCGAGCACGGCGCTGTCAATCTGCGCCGTGTTCGCCGTGACCCGCCAGCCGTCGTGGCGGGCAAGGTCGGCGAACGGTCGGTAGCGCCCGGTCGTGCGATGGAACTCGTGATGCGCCTCGTCGAACAGCATCCGCGGCGCGCGTTCGCCGAGCGCGGGGCGCGCGACGCGCGTGTCGAACGTCGTGTCGGGCTCCTGCTGGGCGAGCGCGGGGTCCGCGAGGAGAGCAAGGGCACAGAACGTGAACACCGAACGGGGGCGGCTCATGGTCGCTCCTCGCTCGCCACGGCGGGCGTCGCCTCCTGCCCGACCCTGGCCGCCTGCCGGAATCGGAGCTCGAGCAAGAGTACCGAAACGACACCGGCGGCCGCGAGCAGCAGGAGCGCAGCGACGTCCGTCGCGTGGAGGTCGGCCGTCTGAAACTCCGCCGTGTAGTCGGGTCGACGCACTTCGATCGCACGAGCGAGATTGACGCCGCTGTTCACGAACGCGTGGCAGAGGATCCCGGGCAGGATGGAGTCGGTGCGGACCGTGAGCCAGCCGAACACGAGGCCGAACGGCAGCGCGAACAGCATGTGCGCCGGATCGAGGTGGAGTAGCGCGAAGATCACCGCGCTCGCGAGGATCGCCCAGCGCGTGCGACAGCGTGCCTGGAGCGAGCGCAGGATGTGGCCACGGACCCAGATCTCTTCACCGAAGCCGGGGCCAACGCCCATCGCGAGGACGAGCACCAGCCAGCTCATCCCCGGTGCCGTGCGCATGAGCTGGATGAGGCGGTTGACCGCGGTGGCGTCGCCGGGTAGGCCGAGCTGGCGACCCCAGTGCGCCGCGAGCGCACCCAGCCCGAACACCCCGGCGGCGAGCACGAGCAGCAGGAGGTACGAGGTCCCGTCGAGTCGTACCAGATGGAGACGGAGCCAGCTCCACGCCGGCAGCGAGCGTTGTCGAGCGAGCCACCAGGCGAAGACCACGATCATCGCGTTCTGAAGCAGGATCAGCGCCGCGAGCCCCGGCGCCGAGCGGAGCGCCCACGAGACGAGCTCGCGCGAACGAGGAGCGCCGGGCAGGCATGCGGCCACGAACAGGACCAGGATCGCGGCCAAGGCTCCCGTGAGCAGGGGTGCGACCAGCCCAAGCAGCACAGTGCCAAGGATCGAGGAAGGCGGCTTCACCGTGGGCTCGGCGGCCCCGGGCACCGTCGTGTCGCCCACGGCCGCGGTCCCCGTGTCGCTGGGATCCGCTCCCGGAGTGCCTAAACGCTGGTCCATCCGCACCTCCTGCTCCGCGCGGGTGCGGCGCCGTCAGACCGCGAACGCCTCCGGCTGCCACGCCAGCCCCAGCTCGGAGGGCGGCGCCATGTAGCCGAGCATCGCACTCGCGGCCACGACGCTCGGGCTCGCGAGGTAGCCCTCGCCGCCCACGCCCATGCGGTTGGTCCAGTTGCGGTTGAAGCTCGTGATGGCGCGCTGGCCCGGCTTGAGCGAGTCGGGGCCCTGGCCGAAGCACGGCCCGCACCAGCTCTGGCGGATGCCGCCCCCGACCGAGCGAAACACGTCGGCGATGCTCTCGCCATCGAGGCGCGCGTCGGGTCGCTCGATCTGCTGCTTCACTCCGCCCGAGCCCGGGAAGACTACGAACTCGCGCGCGGCCTGCTTCATGCCATGCGCGCGCGCGGCGCGGATGACGAGCGCCGCCGAGAGGAGGTCGTCATAGCCGCCGTTCGTACACGAGCCGATGAGAGCTTTGTCGAACGTGATGCGCTCCTTCGCGACCTCCTCGGCCGGGAACGCGTTCCCGGGGCTGAACGGCTTCGCGATCATCGGCCGCACGTCGTCGAGCGCCAGCGCCTCGTCGATCTCGTACGACGCATCGGCGCCCGGCGCGAAGCGCGG
>JAHFBX010000198.1 GCA_023249815.1 Candidatus Eiseniibacteriota bacterium | reverse complement strand
GTGCCACGCGAGGCGTCCGGTCCAGCCGCCGGCGAGCTTGCGATGGTGCTCCACGGCCATGACCGGGCCCGGTTTGAACACCACCGAAGTCGGCGCCAGCCAGTTCAGGAAGCCATCGCGAACACCCAACGAGCGCACACTCACGGCGAACGCCCGCTCCGCGGCGACGATGTCGGCTGGGGCGGGGGCGGGGGCAGTGGAGGCGCGCGCGGCCAGGAGCCACGCGGCGAGGAGCGCGAGCGCGACGAGCGGACGGCTGAGACGAGGCACGTGGGGTTCCTCCTGGGGCGGGTCGCCCGGGAGAGGTAGCAGAGTCGAGCCGCGTCCACGAGTTCGTTCGGTCGGATGCCGGTGTCCTCCGCCCCAGCGCCGGAACCCCTGCGGTCGTGCAAAGCGCAGTGTTTGCGCGACCTCCTGAGGGTCCGCCCTCAAGGAGCCGCGCGCCGACTCCGACAACTCATCGAACAGGTCATCCGTCCGGGTCGCGCACGCGCGCGGCGCCGTGGCGAGCTGTGCGCGCCGCGACGCATCGGCGCGCGCGACCGCCACCGCCCTCGTGTGTCTGCCGGACCACGCCCAGGAGATCCGCCGTGAACCCGCCCATCGTCCGCCTCGCCGCCGAGCATCGCGCGTCGACCGAAGCGGCGCTCGCGCAAGCGCTCGCTCCCGACCTGGGCGAAGCGCGCGCGCGAGTCGAAGGCGCCGAGATCGCGGAGCGCTTCGCGCGGTCGTTCGCCGCCGGCACGCTGACGACGTTTCTCCATGAACTCGACGCGCGAGTTCGCGGCTGGGATGGGGCCGGTGTCTCGGCCGCGGCTCGCGAGCAGGCACTCGGTGCGCTCGCGCGCTGGCCATGGCTCGGGAGCGGCATGGGCGCTGTGCCCGACGTGCCGCTCGAAGTGCAGCTCCAGCACGAGATCGGCCAGCGCGAGAAGTTCGCCGCGCTCCTGACCGTGAGTCGAGCGGTCGTGAACACGCTGGACTTGAAGACGATCCTGTCAACGATCGCCAAGCAGATCCGGCAGGTGATCACGACCGACGAGTGCACCGTGTTCCTCTACGACGACCGCGAGAAGGTGCTGCTACCCGCCGTCTGCGACGCGCAGAGCTACGTGGAGCAGATGCTGGCGGTGCGCCTGAAGCTCGGCGAAGGCATCACCGGCACGGTGGCGCTGACCGGCCGCGGCGAGATCGTGAACGACGCCGAGTCGGACCCGCGCGCGCTCACGGTTCCCGACACGCCTCCCGAGCAGAGCGCGCTGCTGTGCGTGCCGCTCAAATCGCGTGAGCACGTGCTCGGCGTCATCACGCTTTCGCGCATCGGCCCGCGCGGCTTCCAGGAGGAGGACCTGGAGCTCGCCACGCTGTTTGCCGGGCAGTGCAGCGCCGCCATCGCCAACGCGCGGCTCTACGAGAACATGAAGCGCGCCTACGACGAGTTGCGCTCCACGCAGGCCCAGCTCGTCCAGTCCGCGAAGCTGAACGCCCTGGGCGAGATGGCGGGCGGCGTGGCGCACGACTTCAACAACATCCTTGCTGCCATCCTCGGACGCACGCAGTTGCTCATGCAAACCGTCGCCGACCCCGAGATGCGCCGTCAGCTGAGCGTCGTCGAGCAGGCGGCACTGGACGGTGCGCAGACGGTGCGCCGCGTGCAGGAGTTCACGCGCGTGCGCCAGGACGAGCGGTTCGAGACGCTCGACGTGAATCGCGTGCTCTACGGCGTCGTGGAGCTGACGCGGCCGGCCTGGGAGGCCGGCGCCAAGCGCCGTGGCGTCGTGGTGAACGTGCACCTCGACCTGCGCGCGAGCCAGTCCATCGCCGGCGCGGCGTCGGAGCTGCGCGAGGTGTTCACGAACATGGTGCTGAATGCGGTGGACGCCATGCCGGGCGGTGGTGACCTGTGGGTGTCCAGCGCCGACGACGACAGCGTCGTGCGCGTGCAGGTGCGCGACACCGGCGTGGGCATGGACCACGAGACGCGCGCGCGCATCTTCGATCCGTTCTTCACCACCAAGGAGGTGAAGGGCACCGGGCTCGGACTGTCCGTGGCGTACGGCATCGTGACGCGTCACCACGGGCGCATCGAGGTGCACAGCTCACCGGGCAATGGCACCCAGTTCACGCTCGAGTTCCCGGTGGGTTCGGTCCCGGTGGAGCTGGGGCCGCTCGTGGACGGCCGCGCGCCGACCGCGTTGCGCGTGCTGGTCGTGGACGACGAGGAGGCCGTGCTCTACGTGCTGGCCGAGATGCTGCGCGGCACCGGGCACTTCGTCACGACGGCGCTGGGCGGCCCGGCGGCGATCGACGTGCTGCGCGAGCAGAAGTTCGACGTGGTGTTCACCGACCTCGGCATGCCCGACGTGAACGGCTGGGACCTGGCGTCACTCGTCAAGGCGCGCCACGCAGAGTGCGCGGTGGTGCTCGTCTCGGGCTGGGGCTTCCAGCTCGAGGAGGACGCGGCGCACTCGCGCGGCGTGGACCTCGTGATGGCGAAGCCGTTCTCGTTCACGGACGTCGAGAGCGCGCTGCGTGGGCTCTACGACTCGAACGGCCAGCGACGCGCGGCGTAACGTCCGCGGGGCGCTAGTCTCCCACGACTGCGAAGTGGACGAGGCGTGAGGCGTCTCCCGGCGGCAGCTCGTGCCCGAGCAACGCCAGGCGCACGTCGCCGCGCGGTGTGATGAGCACGAAGCCGGGCTGGCTCTGGTCGCGCTCGGCGTCCAGCAGCCCGTAGAGCGCGACGATCTCGCCGGTGGGATCCGCGAGCGGCATGTAGCCGGGATCGCGGCCGCGCAGGAGCTTGGCGATTGCCTGGGTCTTGTCGTAGATCACCGCGACCGTGCGCACGCCGATGCTGTCGAGCGCGCGGGCCACAGGTTCCACGCTTGCGAGCGAGTCGCGGCGCTCGACGAAAAAGAGCATGACCCATTCGCCACGCAGCCCCGAGAGCCGCTGCGGTTTGCCGTCGAGACGAACGAGCTCGAAGTCCGGCGCCCGTTCGCCGACGGCGACGCGCGTGCTGACGCGGCCGCGACCCGGCGTGGCAGGGTGCGTCTGCTTCCCGCTCGTGCTGGGGGGTGCCGGCGTGGCGCCCGGACGCGGCTTGAACTCGCTTTGCGCGAATGCGACCTGGGCGAGCAGAAACGCGAGGAGCAGCAGCGGCAGGATCTGCCGGGGCCGAACCATGCGAACACCTCCCTCGACGACCGCATCCGGGATGGATGCGGCACGGCGGGGCGAACGTGGCCCGGGGAGCGGGCTCATGTGCGCCCTTTGAGCACCGGCGTCCGCTCGACCTCGGCGCGCAGCGCGGCCAGCGTGTCGTCGGCCGTGCTCGGCGGGATCGAGCAGCCCGGCGCGAACAGGAAACGCCTGCCGCCGGTGGCTTCGAGCGCCCGGTGGTAAGCGGCGATCGCGGCCGCGGGGCCCTGCTGCAGCTCGGTCTCGTGACCGATGCCGGCCATGACCGCGCCGGGCAAGCGCGCGAGGCCCTCGGCGAGCGTGGGATTCCCGGGCGCGGTGGCGTCCCACGAGAACGCGGCCACGGGATAGTCGGCGAACTCGTAGAGCAGCGCGTCGCCCTTGCACACGTGCAGCGTGTGATAGGGCGACGGACCGGCCGCTGCGAGCAGGCGCAGGTCGTACGGGCGCGACCAGCGCTTGAGCGTGGCGGCATCCACCATGGAGCGCGAACCCCAGTCCACGGTGGCGAGATAGATGCCGTCCGCGCCCGCGCGCATCACCGCCATGACGTAGCGCTCGAACGTGCTCGTCACCGCTTCGAGCGCGCGCGCCACGCGCTCGGGCTCGCGCGGCAGGAGATCGCGCAGCGCCTCGGGCGGCTCGGTCAGCTCGGCGAGGATCGCGAGCGGCGTGAACACCGTCTGTAGGAGCGGCACCTCGGCGGGAAGCTTGCGGCGCAGCCGGCGCACGGCTTCGAGCTGCTCGCCCAGCGCGCCCTGGTCGTGCGGCTTCTCCTCGATGGCGTCCCAGTCCGCGGGCTGGCGCACCGGCCACGCGGCCACGCTGGGCTTCTCTCCGGGAACGCTTAGATAGTCGTAGCGAACGCCCCACGGCTCGACGTGGTAGTGCTTGCGGGGGTTGAGCTTCACCCAGTCCCACGTGTAGCGCCGCCAGCGCTCGAGCGTGTGGGCGACCAGGTCCTCGGCGGAGGACTCGCGGTCGTAGACATGCCCCCAGAACGAAACGGGCGGGCGGTCCACAGGCTCGCCCCGCAGCGCGGCCAGCACCCGATCTCGGCTGGTCATGACTCAAGCCTAGACCCGGGGCGGTGGGTGTCACAACCGACGAATGCCGGACGCGCCGGGCCGCGGAAACCGCGGCAAGATGTCGCTTCCACCGCTCCCCTCCGATGGGGTACCGTCTTTGCTCGACAGCCGTACAAAGTCCCGGACACCCCCGGACGGAGCCGTGTTGAGTCCTCGTCGCCTCACCGTCGCACTCGTCCTCGCCGCCGTCGCCTCGGCGGGTCTCGCCGGGCGCGTCCACGCCCAGTGTCTGCTCGCCAACCCGAGCTTCGAGATCGGCGGCCAGTCGGGCGCGGTGTTCGGGGGCTGGATAGAGTTCGGCTCGGTCGGCTCGGTGTCGGGCGCGCTCCATGGAGCGCGGGCTGCGCGGGTCTCGGGCCCGAACTCCGGCGGCTGGGATGTCTCGGGCTTCTGGCAGGCGCAGACCTCGGCGGCCGGTGACCGCTGGCTCGTCAACGGCTTTGTGCGCGTGCCGTCGGCTCGTCCCCTCGCCGGGCAGTCCAAGGCGATCGTGAACATCGAATGGCGCAGCTCGGGTGGGGCGCTCATCGGTTACGAGTCGCACGACGTGGCGACAAGCGCGAGTGTGCGCGACACGTTTCTCGCCTTTGCGTTCACGACTGCCCCCGCCCCGACGGGCACCGCGTCGGCGCGGCTGCTGCTCGGCGTGCTCCAGGCCCCCGGCGATCCGCAGCGCGACACCCACTTCGATCGGGTGCGATTCGAGAAGCAGACCGTTCCGAGCCTGGACGATCTGCAGTGGAACGACTTCTGGAGTGGCCGATCGCTGTCGTTCGCGGGCCGCACCTGGCGCGTCAAGGGCTCGGGCTACTATGGGCCCGGCCCCAACTCGTTCACGAATTCCGCGGCCGCCGTGTACGTGGACGCGGGCGGACGCCTGCACCTGACCATCACCCAGACTGGCGGGACCTGGTACAGCACCGAGGTCGCGCTCACCCAGCCGCTCGGATACGGCGACTACGTGTTCACGACGCGCGGCCGGCTCGACACGTTCGATCCCACCACGGTCCTCGGGCTGTACGTGTGGGAGTACGGTCCCTGCTACGACCCGGCCTACCTGTGGTGGAACCCGCACAACGAGACCGATGTCGAGTTCAGCCGCTGGGGGATCCCCGGGGGGCCGAACGGCCAGTACGTGACGCAGCCGTGGGACTGGGCCGGCAACCGGATGCAGTTCAGCATGTCGTTCGCCGCCGACGAAGTGACCAGCCACGCGTTCCGCTGGCGACCGGACCAGGTCGAATACCGGAGCTGGCGCGGTGGCGCGCAGGAGGAGGCAGGCTCACCGCGGGCGGCATCGTGGACCTACAACGGCCCGCACATCCCACGTCCCGATCAGCCGCGCGTCCACCTGAACCTGTGGCAGGTCGCCGGTCCGCCCGCGACGGCCCAGGAAGCAGTCGTGGAGGACTTCCGCTTCACACCGTGGTCGCCGGAGCTGCTCGCCGCGCCGTCGTCCGGCGGCCTCGCTCCCGAGCAGGCGGAGCTCGCGCTCGCCGGGCGGCATCCGGCGCGTGACGGCGCGACGTTGCTTTGCACGATCCCGCGCGCGGGCGAACTGCGCGTCGTCCTGCACGACGCCGCCGGCCGCGAGATCCGGGTGCTCGACGGTGGCGTCCGGTCGGCGGGCGCGTACCCGCTGGCCTGGGACGGCCGCGACGCCGCCGGCCGACCCGTGCAGCCCGGAGTGTACCTCGCGAGGCTCGTCGGCGCGCATGCCG
>JAHFBX010000197.1:3441-6019 GCA_023249815.1 Candidatus Eiseniibacteriota bacterium | reverse complement strand
GTGACACTAGGGGGTTCGCATTCCGGTGCTGCGGCAGCACCTTGATCGCCACGTCGCGCCCGAGCCGCGAGTCGCGCGCGCGATACACCTCGCCCATGCCGCCCGCGCCGAGCGGGGCGACGATCTCGTAAGGGCCGAGACGGGTATCGGAAGTCAGTGGCATCGCAGCACTATCTCCCAAGGGCCGAGGTGGGTGCCAGGAGTCAGGGGCATACGGATGAGGTCATCCTCGCGGGTTCGAAGCGCACGGGATCAACGCTTGCGCAGCCTGGTGATCCAGTCGGTCACGATGGTGACGGGCGGATCGCCCGGGCCTGCGGGCGGCATGGTGACGAGGAAGCGGGAGCCGTCGGCCGACACGTCGTACCGGGGGGTGCCTCCACTTCCGTGGAACTGGAACAGCGCGCGAATGTCGCCGACCTGGAAGCCGAGAGACGAGGTCGAACTCGAAACCTCGGCCGCCATCAGGCGATTCTCGGGGTCGAAGAAGAACAACTCACGTCCATTCCGGTTCCAACGAGGCTCGACTCCCCCTGCCTGCGAAACCTGCCACCGCTGCCCCGTGCTCGGAAACGGCAGCACGAAGACCTCCGAGCGCCCGGACTCCGTGGCCTGGAATGCGACGAAGCGCCCGTCCGGCGAGAACTGCCCGCTGCTCGGCAATCCGGCGGCGCCGGTGATGGGAATGGGGGTATGAGTTCCCTGCACCGGCACCGCGAAGAGTCCGTCCGCGACCCCGATGTCGGAACACCAGGTGATGTAGTAGCGGCCGTCCGCCGACGCGTCGATGGGCGAGTGCCAGCCGCGCCTGGTGAGGAGCGTGTCTTGGATGGCTCCGCTCAGCGCGCGAACGACGTGGGCACTTCCCTTCAGGTGGTCGAGGGTGATGAGCCGGTCGCCCGGGAGCCACGTGGCCTGCGGATGGTCGCTCTCGTCCATTGTGAGGCGGCGCCTGCGCCCGGTCGCGAGATCCACGACGAAGACGTCCGAACGTCCTTGCTCCTCGTTGAGCACGGCGATGGCAGCCAGGGTGCCGTCGGGGGAAACCTCTGGCTGGCCGCCGAACGTGTAGCTGGTCGGCTCGCCGATACGGGCGACAAGGTTCCCTGCGCGATCCAGCCATGCGAGTTGCGTGTTCGTGCGGGCCCTGCCTCTCATGTAGGCAAGCAATCCGTTGTGCGAGACCGCAAAAGCTCCGCGACTGAAGCGCTCGTCCCAGCGTAGGTCCTCCACCAGAGGCACCGCGGGGCCGGAGGTGGCGAGCCGTCCCGCGTCGAACGGTTGCGCCATGAGGATCCCGCCGCGAACGAAGAGCAACTGCCCCGATGCGACGGCCACGTTGGACGCGCCGGCCAGGACTCGCTTCCGCTCGAGCGACTTGAGCGATCCGGCGAAGATGGTCGGATCTCTGCCGGCTCCGCTGCCGCTGCGGCGCGCGAGGTAGAGGAAGCGCTCGCCGTCCGGCAGGAACGCGGGATAACGATGGGTGGTTTCGTCGACGGTCGTGTCCATCGCGGTCACGGCGGTCGCGGCGCCTCCATCCGCCGAGATCCGATAGATGGGGGCGAATGCATCGGGGGCGAACAGGATCACCCCGTTCCTTCCCCACGATCCGCCGCGGGGATCCCGCACGTCGGCCAGCGCGATCACGGGCCCGCCCGCCACGTCCACGCGCATCAACTTCGATCGGGCGAAGAAGCCGACGGAACGGCCGTCGGGCGAAAAGAACGGGGCGCTCGCGCCCTCGGTGCCTGCGAGCTCGCGCGCCTGCGCGGAAGCGAGGGTCCGCACCCACAGCCGGTCCGCGCCCTCACCCTTGCGCGCACGGAACACGAGCGTGGTGCCGTCCGGCGAGATCGCCAGTGGCAATGGATTGCTGAAGCTCGACGAGAACTCCCCGTCCGCGGGCGGGAGCACGGAAGCCTCCAGCGACAGCGGGCGGGTGGCCGAGCGTTGCAACCAGAGTACGGCGACGGCCGCGATGACCACCAGCACGAGGGCGCCTCCCCACAGCACGTGCACGCGACTGCGCCGGCGCTGTGCGACGGCGGGCGCCACCATGCCCGATTGCGAGCCCGAGCTTGCGATCCACTCGAGCTGCAGCTTCACGTCGCGGGCGCTCTGCAGGCGCTGCTCCGCGTCCTTGGCGAGACACTGGCGCACGAGCCGGTCGAGCTGTGCGGCCACGGGGCCTGCCGACGCCTCCGAGGCGGACTGCAACAGCGACTTCGGCTCTTCCTTCATGATCGCCGAGATCAGTGACGCCTGGCTCGCGCCCTTGAACGCACGCTTGCCCGTGGCCATCTCGTACAGCACGCAGCCGAGCGCCCAGATGTCGGCGCGCGCGTCCGATTCGTGCCCCTCGAGCTGCTCGGGCGACATGTACTGGAACGTGCCGACGATCGTGCCCTCGGCGGTCAGCGGCGAGGCCATCGTGGGTGACTGCGTGAGGGCCCCCATCGTGGCGCCGCTGCCGCTGACCGGGCCGGCGGTCGCCGTCGCGCGCGCAAGGCCGAAGTCCATGAGCTTCGCGCCGCTCTTCGTGAGCATGACGTTGCCGGGCTTGAGGTCGCGGTGG
>JAHFBX010000197.1:0-3431 GCA_023249815.1 Candidatus Eiseniibacteriota bacterium | reverse complement strand
GCCAGCGTCTCGCCCTCCACCAGTTCCATCACCAGGAAGTCGGTGTCGCCTTCGCGCCCGACATCGAACAGCGTGCAGATGTGCGGGTGGTTGAGGCTCGAGACCGTCTTCGCCTCGCGCTCGAAGCGCGCGCGCACTTCGGCATTCGCCGACAGGTGCTGCGGCAGCACCTTGATCGCGACGTCGCGCCCGAGCCGCGTGTCGCGCGCGCGATACACCTCGCCCATGCCGCCGGCGCCGAGCGGCGCGACGATCTCGTAGGGGCCGAGGCGGGTGCCGGGGGTGAGCGTCACGGCTTCTCGAGCCCTGCGGTCCAGTTCTGCGAGACGGTGATCGTGGTCGCCGAGCCCTGCCCGGCCGGTGCGACGACCAGGACCCGCTGGCCGTCTGGTGTGACGTCAAATGCTACGTAGTCCTGTCTCAGCTTCAAGAGCCTGCGGGGTGCGCCTGGCCGGAACGTGGGGTCGGTCGTGACGTCGACCGCAAGGAGGGTGAATCCGTCGCTCCCGAGGTAGATCAACTCGCGACCACCGCGCGACCAGCCGACGAAATACCCCGAACCGCCGGTCGAGACTTGATACTTGCTGCCGGGAGTGGGAAACGACTGAACGTAGGTCTCGGGTGCTCCGGACTCGTCGGAGTAGTAGGCCATCCAGCGGCCGTCCGGCGAAACAACTCCTCTGCGATCATTGAACGGAGTGCGGAGATAAGGGATCGGCTTGTGCTCTCCTTCCACCGGCAGCAGCCACATGTCCCAGCCGGTCCGTTCGTTCGGTTCCTCGAATACGATGAAACGCCCATCCGGCGACCAGCTATCCGGCTCCTTGAAAAGGGCGCCGCCGACGAGCAGCGGCATCTCCTCGTTCGCGCCGTTCGTGGCCTTGATGAAGATGTCCTCCGGGCCGGAGCGGTCCGAGGCAAAGCCGATGGTCTGCCCGTCGGGTGACCACACCTGGTAGAAGTTCTGGGCCGGCCCGAAGGTGAGGCGAGTGGGCACCGGGCGATCGAGATCGACGAGCCAGAGGTCTTCTTCCGAGGCCGAGCTCCGGCGCGCGACGCACAGGCGCTTTCCGTCGGGCGAGAGGCGAACGCTCTCGTAGCGGCCCGCGGGCACAGAGACCGTACCTGCCGCGTTGCCCGAGCGATCGAACCAGTGGAGCTCCGTGTTCGGCAAGCCGGCCCCCATGTGGGCCAGGGTTCCGTTCATCGAGGCCGTCACGGTGGGCGCGCCGGAATACCCCGATGGGGGCGGCGCCTCGCCGAGGGTGGTGGGCTCGCCGATCGACTTCCGCCGCTGGGGATCGAAACGCTGGGCCACGAGCGAAGTATTGCGAACGTAGACGAGGTATCCCGGCGCGGCGAAAATCGGGGCCGCACTCGCGCTCCCCATGAACCTCGTCTCCTTGGAGTCGAGAGAGCCCATGAAGAAGTCGTAGTTCCCCTGACGAGTGGGCAGTCCCACGAAGAGAAAGTGCTTGCCGTCGGGAAGGAAACAGGGCCAGCGGTGTCCGCTCTCGCGACGCGTGGAGTCGAGGCTCGTGACCGGCGTCCGCTCGCCCCCATTCGCCGAGACGCGATACAACGGACCTGCGGCTTCGGGCGCGAACACGATCACGCCACTCGAGCCCCAGTTGGCACCACGACCGTCTCCCGCCTCGCAGATCACCTCCGGCGCGCCACCTGCGCTCGGGACCTTCTTCAGTTTCCCATCTCCCGAGAAGAAACCGATCGTTCGGCTGTCGGGGGACCAGAAGGGAAGCGACGCGTTCTCGGTGCCGGCCAATGGCCGCGGCGTGAGACTCTCGAGCGGACGCACCCAGAGTCGGACCGTGCCCCCGGAATCGGCGGCGATGAAGGTGAGTGTCCGCCCGTCGGGAGAGATCGCCGACATCGCCGTCTCGGCGATGAAGGTCGCGTTCTCGGGCGCGGCGATGGAGAAGCGCGTCACCGGTAGCTCCTTCGTGGCGGGCCGAAGGCGCAGCACGATCGCGGGAGCCGCGATCCCGACCGCCAGCCCGACGGCAGCCACGGTCCATGCCAGCCGCTCGCGGCTCACGCGTCGCCTCGCGACCGGCGCCGGCACCCCGGCTTGCGAGCCTGCATCACGCATCCACTCGAGCTCGTGCAGCAGGTCGCGTGCGCTCTGCCAGCGATCCTCCGGGTCCTTGGCCATGCACCGCTTCACCACTCGCTCCAGCGCGGGCGGCGCCATCGGCGCGATGGCGCTGATCGGCGCCGGCTCGCGTTCGAGGATCGCGGCGATCAGGCTGGCCTGGCTCCTGCCCTCGAATGCCTTCTTGCCCGTCGCCATCTCGTAGAGCACCGCGCCGAAGGCGAACAGGTCGCTGCGCGCGTCCGCGTCCTTCCCCTCCAGCTGTTCCGGCGCCATGTACTGGAACGTGCCGACGATCGCCCCCTCGGCGGTCAGCGGACGTGTCATCGTCGGGGACTGCGACAGCCCGCTCCCGCTCCCCTCCAGCCCCGTTGCGCGCGCCAGTCCGAAATCCATGAGCTTGGCCCCGGACTTGGTCAGCATGACGTTCCCGGGTTTCAAGTCCCGGTGAACGACCCCGGCGCGGTGCGCCTTCTCCAGCCCGTTGACGATCTCGACCGCCGCCTTGAACAGCGCATTGGTCGGGAGCGGGCCCCTCGCGAGACGGTCGGCGAGCGTCTCGCCCTCGACCAGCTCCATCACCAGGTAGTCGGTGTCGCCTTCGCGCCCGACATCGAACAGCGTGCAGATGTTCGGGTGGTTGAGACTCGAGACCGTCTTCGCCTCGCGCTCGAAGCGCGCGCACACTTCGGCATTCGCCGACAGGTGCTGCGGCAGCACCTTGATCGCGACGTCGCGCCCGAGCCGTGGGTCGCGCGCGCGATACACCTCCCCCATGCCGCCCGCACCGAGCGGCGCGACGATCTCGTAGGGGCCGAGGCGGGTGCCGGCGGTGAGCGTCACTTCTTCCTCAGCGCCGTGGGCCAGTGCATGTCGATGACGATCGCCGGCGCCGCGGCTTCCTCGACATTGACCGTGGCGAGGAACCGGCGATGATCCGGTGTCGGGCAGATGCCGACGACATCGTCGCCGATCTTGAACAGCACGCGGGCCCGGCCGCAGCGGAATGTCGGACCCGGCTCCACGTCGGCGACGCGAAGCGTCGCGTCCGTCAGGCGCATCAGGATCTCGCGGCCGTCATGCGACCACCAGCACGGGCCGGGGCTCGTGAAGCCAGCGACCCTGGTCCCTGGAATCGACGCTCGCGACGCGGCACCGGTGAGCGACCGGACATAGAGCTCGTACATGCCCGATTCATCGGAGTGGTGGAGCAGCCAACGGCCATCCGGCGAGAACCAGCCACCGCCTTCGTTGAACGGCGTGCGTACCAGCGGTACCGGTCGGCGGTCGCCGTCGACGGGTAGCTTCCAGAGGTCCC
>JAHFBX010000196.1 GCA_023249815.1 Candidatus Eiseniibacteriota bacterium | reverse complement strand
GGAGGCCCGGACCGAGCGTTGGCCACGATCGAACGCCCCCGCCGATCGGGGCGATGCGTTGGGGAAGGCTTCGGGTCGAAGCGTGGCAGCTGGCCACGATCGAACGCCCCCGCCGATCGGGGCTCGACCGCCGGGCAGAACATCGGAGCGGCGAGTGCGGAATGGTCAGGGGCGGGTCAGGACTTGCGCGTCGTGGCCGAGAGACGCTCTGAGACGGCGCTCCACACGCTCGCCGCCAGTTCGTCCGGTTCGCGCGTCGCGTCCAGGACGACGAAGCGCGCGGGCTCGGCCCGGGCGAGTTCGAGGTAGCGCTCGCGCACGCGCGCGTGGAACGCCTCGGACTCGAGGTCGAGTCGGTTCGGCGTGCCGGCGGCGATCGCGCGTCGTTCGAGACCCACGCGTGCCGGCAGGTCGAAGAGCAGCGTGAGGTCAGGCGCGAGCCCTCCCGTGGCGGCCCGATTCCAGTCCGCGAGCCGCGCGGCATCCAGGCCGCGGCCACCGCCCTGGTAGGCGAGCGTGGAGTCCCCGTACCGATCGCACAGCACGACGCGCCCTGATTCGAGCGCGGGCCGCAACCGCGTCGCCACGAGATTGGCGCGAGCCGCCACCATGAGCAGCGCCTCGGCCATGGCGTCGGGTGCGTGGCCCACGTCCAGGAGCAGCGCGCGGATGCCCTCGGCGAGCGGCGTGCCTCCCGGCTCGCGCGTCACGAGTGGCTCCACGCCCGTGGCACGGAGCCGCTCGGCGAGACGTGCGAGCTGCGTGCTCTTGCCCGAGCCCTCGCCGCCTTCGAAGGTGACGAACAGCCCGGGCCTGGGGTTGCTCAACGCGAGCGTGCGGACGAACGCCGCGGCTTCCGCGAACGGCGCTTGGGCTGGGGCGCGTGGCCGTTCGCGTGGCCGTTCTTCGACACCGTCACGCGGGGAGTGGGCATGGGCTTCGAGGAGTTCGCGCCCGCGCCCTTGCTGGCGGACCCGCGCTTCAACGTGGGCGGCGCTTCCCGCTTCAACGTCGGCGGCGCGATTCGCATGCGCTGTTCCACCGCCTTCGGCGAGCGGATGTACTCCTCGACCAGCTCGCGCGCCGTGTCATCCGGGATCTGCACGGGCGGCGACTTCTTGAAGTAGGAAGACGGCGCGATCAGCGCGCCCTTGAGGCCGTGGTCGAGCGCCAGCTTCGCGCAGCGCACGGCGTCGATGACGATGCCGGCCGAGTTCGGCGAATCCCACACCTCGAGCTTCATCTCGAGGTTCAGCGGCACGTCGCCGAACGTGGTGCCCTCCATGCGGATGTGGCACCACTTGCGGTCCTTCAACCACGGCACGTAGTCCGAGGGACCGACGTGCACGTCCTCGGCCGGCAGATCGTAAGGGATGTTGCTCGTCACCGCCGAGGTCTTGCTGATCTTCTTGGACTCCAGCCGCTCGCGCTCGAGCATGTTCAAGAAATCGGTATTGCCGCCGAAGTTCAGCTGGTAGGTGCGGTCGATGCGCACGCCGCGGTCCACGAACAGGTTCGCGAGCACGCGGTGGGTGATCGTGGCGCCGACCTGCGACTTGATGTCGTCGCCGATCACGGGCAGCCCCTTCTTCTCGAAGCGCTGCTGCCAGTACTTCTCGCGCGCGATGAACACCGGGATGCAGTTCACGAACGCGCAACCCGCCTCGAGCACCTGCTCGACGTACCACTTCGTGGCCTCCTCAGAGCCCACAGGCAGGTAGTTCACGACCACGTCGGTCTTCGAATCTTTGAGCAGCTTCACGATGTCCACAGTGGAGCCCGGCGCCTTCTTGATGATCTGCGATAGGTACTTGCCGAGGCCGTCGTGCGTCATGCCGCGCTGCACGGTGATGCCCAGCTTCGGGACCTTCGCGAACACCACCGTGTTGTTCGGCCAGGTCACGATCGCCTCGGACACGTCCTTGCCGACCTTGTTCGCGTCCACGTCGATGGCCGCCGAGATCTCGACGTCGCCGACGTGGTAACCGCCGAGGTTCACGTGCATGAGACCCGGGATGCGATCCGTCGCCTTGGCGTTCCGGTAGTAGTGGAGACCTTGCACGAACGACGAGGCGCAGTTCCCCACGCCGATGATCGCAACACGTACCTTGGAGCCCATGGACTTCAAACCTCCGAGGAACCGCCACCCGACGCCCGGGTGCGATTCCAGACATGAGCCATCCGCTGGATCGCGGTGGCGAACGAGAACACGACGAGCACCAGCAGCGCGGCCGGCATGACCGGTCCGAGCCCCGCGTACCCCGCGAGTATGAGTAACACCAGGCGTTCCGGCCGTTCGAACCAGCCGACCTTGCACTCGAGCCCGAGCCCTTCGGCGCGCGCGCGCGTGTACGACACCATGAACGAGCCGACGAGCGCGAGCATCGAGATGCTGGCGATGACCGCGAACGTGACCGGCTCGAGCCCGTGCTGGAGGTTCGCCAGCACGCGGTTGGGATTCACGGCCATGTCCACGAGCTGGGCCGTGTAGTACCAGGAGATGCCGACGAACAGCACGGCGTCGGCGACGCGGTCGAGCGTGGAATCCAGGAACGCGCCGAAGCGCGTGACCCTGCCGGAGCCTCGCGCGAGCTGGCCATCCAGGATGTCGCACACGCCCGCCGCGGTCGCGAGCGAGGCCGCGATGCGGAAGTGCCCGGTCGCGAACTGGAACGCGGCTGCGACGCTCAAGAGGAAGCCGAACGCAGTCAGGTGGTCGGCCTTCAGCCCCATCGCGAGGAGCGTCCGCACGAGCGGATCGAGTACGCCGTGCGCGAACCGCCTGAGCGCCTCCTTGTAACCGCTCACGCCGCCCTCCGGGCTTCCCGCCAGCGCCTCGGGCTTGCTCATTCCACGTCCCCGGATGCGCGGGTCCGCTCGCGACCGCGCTCGGACCTGGTCCTGCCGCCCAGCACCAGCACCATCTCGCCTCGTCTCCATTCCGCTCGCAGCGACGCGCGCACCTCGCGCGCCGTGCCGCGCAGCACCTGTTCATGCAGCTTCGTCAGCTCACGCACGAGCGCGATCGGACGCTCCCCCCACACCGTCTCGAGGTCCGAGAGACAGGCCTCGATCCGATGCGGAGACTCGAACACCACCACCGTCTCGCGCCGCTCCGCGAGATCCTCCAGGCGCCGGCGGCGCGCCGCCCGCTTGGGCGGCAGGAAACCCGCGAACAGGAACGCGTCGGTGGGAAGCCCGCTCACCTGGAGCGCTGCGATCACCGCGGAGGGCCCGGGGATGCTCTCCACCCGCACCCCTTCGGCCACCGCGGCGCGCACCACGGGATACCCCGGATCGGCGATCCCGGGCGAACCCGCGTCGGTCACCAATGCCACGACCTCCCCCGCCTGGACGCGCTCCACGAGCGACACCGCGCGGGCCCGCTCGTTGTGCTCGTGCAGGCTCACGACGCGCGCCGGGATCCCGAAGTGCGCGAGAAGCCGCCGCGTGTGCCGTGTGTCCTCGGCGGCCACGAGATCCGCCTCGCGCAGCACGCGGAGCGCGCGCGCGGAGACATCCTCGAGGTTGCCGATCGGCGTCGCCACCAGGAACAGTGTCCCGGGGCGGCCGGAGGGTTGCTCGCGGGTCACGCCGGAACCTTATTCGGGGATGGGAGGCCGATGCCTGAAAAGCGGACGCAAGTTAGCATGGGGGTACTACCCCGTCCACCGTTGGGAATCCATGCGTTCCGGGCACTCTCCCACCGGAGTCCGTCACGTCGGATCCGGCTAGCGGCGAGCTGCGACGGAGGCCGACAGCACGTCACGGAATGCCGCCACCGCGCGGTCGATCCCCGCGTCGTCCACGTCCAGGTGAGTGATGGCGCGGACGCGCCGCGGACCGTAAGCGCTCACCCACACCCCGCGCTCGGCCATCGCCCGGACCAAGGCACTGGCATCCGGAAGCGGCGGTTCCACGTTCAGGAACAGGATGTTCGTGTCGGGTGACACCACCTGCACGCCGGGCAGGCCGTCGAGTCCATCCGCCAGGCGGCGCGCGCGAACGTGATCCTCGGCGAGCCGCGCGACGTGGTGATCGAGCGCGTAGAGGCAGGCCGCGGCGAGGATGCCGACCTGGCGCATGCCGCCGCCCCAGCGTTTTCGCGCGCGCCGCGCGGCGCGGATCGAGTCCGCTCGGCCGACCAGGATGGAACCCACCGGCGCGCCCAACCCCTTCGAGAAGCACATCATCACGGTGTCGGCGCACGCCGCCCAGTCCGCGATCGGCACACCGGTCGCGACACTCGCGTTCCACAGGCGGGCGCCGTCCAGGTGCAGCGCGAGCTGGCGTTCGCGCGCCATGGCCGCGAGCGCCTGCAGCCGCTCGAGTGGCACGATCGCGCCACCGGAGCGGTTGTGCGTGTTCTCCGCGCACACGAGTGACACGCGCGCGACGTGGTCGTCCTCGCCGCGAAGCGCGGCCACGAGCGGCTCCAGCGGCAGCACGCCGCGCTCGCCGCGCACCGGGTGCGCGAGGCATCCCGAGTTCGCCGCGATGCCAGCCTGCTCGTAGAAGTAGATGTGCGATTCCGCCTCGAGCAGCACCTCGTCCGCCGGGCGCGTGAGGACGTGCACAGCCAATTGATTGCCCATGGTGCCGCTCGGCACGAACAGCGCCGCTTCCTTCCCCGCGAGCGCTGCGACGCGCGATTCGAGCGCCTTCACCGTGGGGTCGTCGCCGAACACGTCGTCGCCGACCACCGCCTCGGCGATGGCGCGGCGCATGCCGGCGGTGGGACGTGTGACGGTGTCGCTGCGCAGATCCACGACGGGCACGGTCATGGTGGCTTCCGGTGGAAAGGTGGCGGACGACGAGAAACGGAGACTATAGGCCATCCAGCCGCGTCCGGCGGGCCGCGGCCGCCGTCCTCACGCCGGCAAGTCCGCCTGCGCGCCCCGGCGTACCGGTCTTGCACGCGCCTGACAACTGGCGGCATGCTGCCGCGTCGAATGGAGTTGAACCGGCCTCCCCCGTGGCCGCCCGCTCTACTCTCCAGATGGAGTCCGCCGCCATGATGTTCCTCGGTTTCGACCGCACGTTCCTGCTCCTCATCCCGGCCCTGATCTTCGCGATGTGGGCGCAGTGGAGGGTGAAGAGCACGTTCGACCGCTTCTCCCGTGTGCGCGCCTCGAACGGCCTCACCGGCCGCGACATGGCGCGCCAGATCATGGCGCGTAACGGCGTCACCGACGTCGAGGTGGAGCCGGTCGCGGGCGTGCTGTCCGATCACTACGACCCGCGCGTCCGGAAGGTGCGCCTGTCGGAGTCCAACTTCGCGGGCGGCTCCATCTCGTCCATCGCGGTGGCCGCGCACGAGGTGGGTCACGTGCTGCAGCACCACGACGGCTACTTCCCGCTCGCGTTTCGCTCGGGGATGGCACCGGCGGTGGGCATCGCGAGCACCGCGTCCATGCCGCTGTTCTTCATCGGGCTCCTGATCGGACCGCGCGTTCCGTTCGCGGGCTGGCTCATGGACTTAGGGATCGTGTTCTTCGCCGGCGCGGTGCTGTTCCACCTGGTCACGCTGCCGGTGGAGTTCGACGCGTCGAAGCGTGCGCTGGCGCAGCTCACGAGCACGGGCGCGGTGATGCCCGAGGAAGTGGCGGGCGCGAAGAAGGTGCTGGACGCCGCCGCGCTCACCTACGTCGCGGCCGCGGCCATGGCCGCGCTGCAACTGTTCCGCCTGCTCGCGTTGCGCGATTCGCGCCGCTGACGTCCAGGGCGAAGCGCCCGGCCAGGGCCGCCGGGCCTGGCGCTTCGCGAGCCGAGGAGTCACGAGAGCCCGGTGCGGCGCGCGCCGCCGAGGACGGCGGGCTGCCCGCCGCGGCGATCACGCTGCTCGCGGGCGTCGTGGCACTGCTCGCGCTGCGCGTCCTCGCGGCGAGAATCCCCGGCCGTGGTCTGTGGGGGCTGGACCTGGGGCGCGACCTCACGCCCGGCGGGTTCGGCGCGGGGCTCGCGCTGACGCTCGTCGCCTGCGCGCCCGCCGTGTGGCGCACCGCGGCGCGCGCGTGGCCCTCG
>JAHFBX010000195.1 GCA_023249815.1 Candidatus Eiseniibacteriota bacterium | reverse complement strand
TTGATGGTCGAGCGCGGCGTGAGCAGCGTGCCCTTGAGCGGCGAGGGCGCGGGCGGGTCGGGCGTGCCAGCGACGGTCCTGGCCTGCGGCTTGGCCGTGCCTGCGACGAGAGCGGCGGGCCCGCTCGGCTTGAGCGAGGGGGTCGTCGGAGCCAGTGCCTGCGTCCCGCTCGCCACCGCGGGCGCGGCCGGCTTCGAGATCTTGGGCCGCGGCAGCGTGGAGTCCACGTCGGCACCCACGACGTCGTCGTCGTCCGCGCGCGCTACGGCCGCCTGCTTGCCGCGTACGTATGCGATGTTCGCGAGGTGCTGCTCGTACGTGGGCGCGAAGATGTGCCGCCCCTCGCCGCGCGCCACGAAGTAGAGATCCTTCACGCCGGGCGTGGCGTTCATGATGGCCTCGATCGCGGCCGCGCCGGGACTGCAGATGGGACCGGGCGGCAGACCCTCGTGGCGGTACGTGTTGTAGGGCGATTCGACGCGCAGGTCCTTGAACGTGAGCCGCGAGCGCGGGCCGCGGCCGAGCGCGTAGCCCACGGTGGGATCCGCCTGCAGCAGCATGCCGCGGTCGAGGCGGTTCAGGTACACGCGCGCGATGCGCGGGCGCTCCTCGCGCGCCCGCGACTCGGACTCCACGATGCTCGCGAGCGTGAGCACCTCGTGCGCGTTCATACCGAGCGGCAGCGAATCGTACCCCGCCGTGGCGCGCTGCACGCGCTCGCGAGTGCGCGCCACCATCGTGCGCAGCACCACCTCGGGACTCGTGCCCGGCAGCCACTCGTAGGAGTCGGGCGCAAGCCACCCTTCGAGCGAGGGCGCGCCGATCTCGAGCGAATCGAGGAGGTCGGGGTCGCGAGCGAGCGAGTCGATCGAGGTGGCCGCGATGCCGACCTGGCGCTCGATCAACATGGCGGTCTCGCGCACCATGAGCCCTTCGGGGATGGTGACGAGGTTCAGGCCATACATGCCTCGGTCGAGCGCGCGCAGGAGAGACGGTACCGTGATGCCCACTCTGAACGAGTACTGGCCGGCCTTGACGCTGCGGTCCAGGCGCATCGCGCGCGCGAGCACGAGGAAGCCGACCTGGCTCCGGATGACGCCGACGCGCTGCAACTCGCGGGAGATCTCGTGCAGCGTCTGGCCGCGCTCGATCACCACCGTGCGCCGGTCCCGGCTCGGGCTGTAGCCGGCCGGGAAGAACAGGTCGTACGTGGGCGCCAGGAGCGCCACCAGCAGCAGCAACCACGCCCAGCGCAACGGCCGGAACGCGCGGCGTGACTGGCGGGCGCCGTGCGCGTCGGCAGCCCGACGCACCGGTCCTCGGATGTTGTTGTCCTTGCGTCCCCAGCTCACTCCGAGGGCTCCTCCCCGCGTTCGTACCTGAGCTTGGCCAACCAGCCCTCCAGGAGCACCACGGCGGCACCCTGGTCCACTCTACCCTTCCGGCCCCGGGACTTCTCGCCACGCTCGCGCATGCGCCGTTCGGAGAGCGCCGAGGTCAACCTCTCGTCATGCAAGGACACGGCAACGCCGCTCGCCTCACGAAGCGATACGGCGAAACGCTCCGCCGCGATCGCGGCCTCGCCCTTCTCACCCGCGAGCGTGAGCGGCAATCCCACCACCACGGACTCCGCCTCCACCTCCCGGATGGTATCGGCCACTCGGGCCACGGCTTCCGCCTCTCCGCGTATCTCCAGCGTGGGCAGGCCGGTAGCAAGGATGCCGAGCGTGTCGCTCACGGCCAGGCCGATGCGCCGCTCGCCCCAGTCCACCGCGAGTATGCGAGGCAATGCAGTGGCCCTCAGTGCCACCGATTCATGAACCGCGGGCTCATGAACGGGCCGGTCAGGCGTCGGCGGCGCGGCGTGCTGCCGCGCGGTACTTCACGAGATGGCAGACCGTGCCGTTCCGTCCGAACTCGAAATCCACCTCGTCGCAGCAGGAGCGCATGATGAAGATGCCGCGCCCACGCATGTCCAGCAGGTGATCGGGCGTCGTCACGTCGGGAACGAGGCTGCCGGGATCGAAGCCCGTGCCCTGGTCGCGGACGTCCACCTCGAGGCGGTCGGGGTAGAGCTTGAAGTCCACTTCGATGAACTTGCTCGCGTCCCGCTTGTGGCCGTGCTGGATGGCGTTCGTGCCCGCTTCGATCACCGACATGCTCAGCTGAGAGCTGGTGTCCTCGTCGAACTCCATGCGTTCACAGATGGTGAGCGCCACCCGGTCGAGCACCGCGAGGAGCTCGAGTCGGCTGGGGAGTCGGAGGGAAATGATCTCGGGAACGGGAGCTTCCGGCATGCGCGGGCGGGCTCAGGATGGGTGAGGCGCCGCGAACGCGCGCAGGCGCTCGAGCGCCTCGCGGAAGTCCGACGGCAATTCGGAACGAAAGCGGAGCTCCTCGCCCGTGACGGGGTGGACGAACTCCAGCTCGGCGGCGTGCAGAGCCTGCCGCCGGAGCAGGCGCAGCAGAGCGTCCGCGAGGCTACGCTCGGATTGACGTAGGCTCAACTGCTTTTTGACACGCCCCCCATAAACCGGGTCCCCGACCACGGGATGCCGGACCGCCTGCATGTGCACCCGGATCTGGTGGGTGCGGCCGGTCTCGAGCTGCGCTTCGACCCAGGTGGCGAGACCATAGCGCTCGAGCACACGCCAGCGCGTGCGCGCCGGCTTGCCCGAGGCTCCACGCGCGACGGCCATGCGCTTCCGATCGCGCGGGTCGCGGCCGATGGGCAGCTCGATCGTGCCCGCCGAAGGCCCGGGGTCGCCCCAGACGATCGCCTGATAGACACGTTTCACCGTGCGTTCGCGCAGCGCCTCCACGAGCGCCAGGTAGGCCGCCTCGGTCTTCGCGACCACGAGCAGGCCGCTGGTGTCGCGATCGAGCCGGTGCACGATCCCCGGCCGGCCCTCGCCCCCCACGCGCGCGATGGCCGGCGCGTGATGCAGCAGCGCGTTCACGAGCGTTCCGGACTGGACCCCGGCGCCCGGGTGCACCACCTGGCCGGCGGGCTTGTCGAGCACGACCACCGCATCGTCCTCGTGCACGATGACGAGTGGGCTGGCTTCGGCGGCGAGTCGCGTGGCGCGGCGCGGCGGCACGTTGAGCGAAACCTTGTCGCCGGCCTTGAGCTTGAGCGAGGGCTTGCCCGTGCGACCGTTCACCAGCACGCGACCGGCCTCGATCAGCTTCTGCAGCCGATTACGCGAGAGGCCCGCGATCCGTGCCGTCGCCAGCCAGCGGTCCAATCGGGCCCCCGCCTCCGGCTCCGGCACTTCCAGCTCCAGCGTGCGGTCCATGGACGTCCTCGGGAAGGTGCGCAGCAGGCGGCGAGGGGAGCGCGCCGGCGGGGGACTCGCCCGCCGCCGCCGGAGGCGCGCTGGGGTCGTGCGTCCACACCACCGCGAACAGGATGACGCCGCACGTCACGCACATGTCGGCCACGTTGAACACCGGGAACTCGTGACCACGCCACGCGAGCAGGATGAAGTCGGTGACCTCGCCGAAGCGAAGCCGGTCGATCAGGTTTCCGATCGCTCCGCCGAGGATCAGCGCCAGCGACCACTGGCGTGCCGGCGGGAGCTGTGGATGGCGCACCCACAGCCACACCACCGCGAACGCCGCGACGATCGAGAAGATGTAGAAGGGAAAGCTCTGGCCCGCGAACATCCCGAACGCGATGCCGGAGTTGCGCGTGTAGGTGAGGCGCACGACATCGCCCACGACACGGATGGGCTCGTGGAACGCCAGGTTCGTCGTGGCCCAGACCTTGGCCGACTGGTCCAGCGCCACGCTCGCCGCCGCGACCCCGAACAACAGGGCCGGCGAGCGCCTCATTCCTCTTCCTTGGTCAACCGGCCCGCGCGCTGTCTGCGCTCCATGTTCTCCTGCTCCTGCAGCGTGTAGCGCGCCCAGGGCAGCGCCTCCAGCCGCGCGCGCGAGATCATTGCTCCACTGGACTCGCAGATGCCGTAGACGCCGTTGTAGATGCGGCGCAGCGCGTCGTCGATCTCGCGCAGTAGCCGGCCCTCCTTGGAGGCGATGTCGAACGAGATCTCGCGTTCCATGGAGTCGGTGCCGGCGTCGGCCATGTGGAACGAGTAGCCACCCACCTCGCCCGCGGAGTCACGCGGATTCACCTTGAGCAGCGTGGTCTCGAGGTGTCCCATCTCGCGCATGATGCGCGCGCGCTCCTCGAGCAGTCGCGATTCGAAATGTTTGAGGTCGGCTTCGGTCAAGCGCTCATCTCCCTTGGCGGACGTGTGCGCCCGGCTCGCGGGGCGGGCCGGCGCAAGCGTGGAACGGTCCGGAATCGTCACGCGCGGTCGCGGGGCCACTTGCTTCGTGCGGGCCATGGCTTCGGGCGGGAGCACACCCAGCGGACGCACTTCGGCCGGCGGCTTCGGCGCGGCCTTGCCCTTGGCGGGCGCATGGCGCGAAGCGCCCGGGCGAATGGCATTCGGTGTCGCGGGCACGAGCTTGGGCGGACGCTTGGCGGCGGCCGCGGCCTTGGCGGCGGCGGCGGCGCGCGCCTCGGCCAGCGCCTTGGCGGCGGCCGCACCCTTGTTGAGCACGGGCGCGCCCTTCGCAGCCGACTTGCTGGCAGGTTTCGCGGCAGGCTTGTGAGAAGCCTTCGTCGAGCCCTTCGTGGCGGGTTTCACCACGGACTTGCCCGCGTGCTTCACCGGCTTCTTCGCGGCCGGCTTCCCCTTGCCCGACGACTTGAGCGCGAAGGCTTTCGATCGGGCAGCGGGCTTCGCCGTGAGTTTCTTGCGGTTGATGGCCATCGAGCGGTCCTCCCGTTTCACTGCACGGCGGGCGCTTGCGTGCCGCGCGCCGCCGAAGCTCTGCTGCTGTTGGATGCGTCGAGACGCCGCACGACCTCGGTGACGAGGCGCGTGAGCGCGGGCGCCGTGCGGCCCGCCACGGCGAGCACCGCGGCGATGTCCACCGCGTGCAGCGCGTCGGGCAGGCAGGCGTCGGTGACCACGTTGAACGCCAGCACGCGCATGCCGCCGTGCACCGCGACGATACTCTCCGGCACGAGCGACATCCCCACCACGTCGGCGCCCACCGCGCGCAGGAAGCGATACTCCGCGGCGGTTTCGAGGTTGGGCCCCGGCACGGCCACGAACACACCGCGCTGGAGCGGCTGGCGCTGCTCGAGCGCCACGCTCTCGGCGAGCTCGATCAAGTCGCGCGAGTAGGGCTCGCTCATGTCGGGGAAGCGCGGACCCAGCGAGTCGTCGTTCGGGCCGATGAGCGGGTTGTCGCCCATGAGATTGATGTGGTCCGTGGTCACCACGATGGTGCCCGGCGGCATGTCGGGATTCATGCCGCCGCAGGCGTTGGTCACCACGAGCGTGCGACAGCCGAGTTCCTGGAGCACGCGCACCGGGAACGCCACCTGCTGCATGCTGTAGCCCTCGTAGTAGTGAACGCGGCCCTTCATCACCGCCACCGGACGGCCCGCGAGCGTGCCCAAGTGCAGCTCGCCGGCGTGGCTCTCGACCGTGGACTGCGGGAAGTGCGGGATGCTCGAGTACGGCACCACGGTGCGCGACTCGAGCGCCTGCGCGAAGTCGCCGAGCCCGGTGCCGAGGATGATGCCCACCTCGGGCGCCGTGGCGCCGCCGGCGCGCATCGCCGCGCGCACGGCCTGGGCGGCTTCGACGATTCGGTGCTTCAGTTCACTCGCCACGTGTGTCGCCTGCGTTCCTCTCGCTCGCGAGAGCCGCTTCGAGCCGGGCGTTCGCCTCGGACTCGCGCAGCCCCTCGATCTCGATCAGCTTGTCGCGCGAGGAGGTCCCGCGCGCCACCGCGACCTGCCGGCGCTTCAAGCCGAGCAGCTCGCTCATCAACTCCACGACCGCCTCGTTCGCGCGCCCATCGATGGGCGGGGCCGCGACGGCCACTTTCCAATCTCCGTTCGACAGCCTTCCGAGCAGCGCCGTGCGCCGCGCGCCCGGCTGAACGCGCAGCGAGAGGCGCACTACCCCACGCGGAACGCCAGCTCGTGCAGCGAGCTCACCACGAACTGGC
>JAHFBX010000194.1 GCA_023249815.1 Candidatus Eiseniibacteriota bacterium | reverse complement strand
GGTGGACGCCACCATCGAGATCGAGCGCCTCCCGAACGTGATGCACGTGGGGCGCCCCGCGGACGGCTCGAGCGAGTCCACGGTGGGGCTGTTCGTGCTCGAGCCGGATGGCCGGCACGCACGCCGCGTCCAGGTGGAGCTGGGCCGCGGTTCGGCCAATGCGATCGAGATTCGCAAGGGCCTGAAACCCGGGGACCAGGTCATCCTGTCCGAGATGTCACGCTGGGATTCCGTTGATCGAGTGAAGCTGCAGTGAGCGACGCGAACACAGGCGGCACCACACCGAGGCTCCCCTTGGAGGATGCATGACCGTCATGACGAACGAACGAGTGGCCCCGAACGGCACGGCCAAGGGCGAGCCTGGACGTCCCCTGCTGCGGCTCGAGGAAGTGAAGAATGTCTTCTACACCGACGAGGTCGAGACGCACGCGCTGTCGGGCGTGCACATGGAGATCCACCGCGGCGAGTACGTCTCCATCTCGGGGCCGTCGGGCTGCGGCAAGTCCACGCTGCTCTCGATCCTGGGCCTGCTCGACACCGCCACCGAGGGCCAGTACTGGCTCGACGGCAAGCCGGTGCAGAGCCTCGGCTTCACGGAGCGCGCGCGCATCCGCAATCGCGAGATCGGGTTCATCTTTCAGAGCTTCAACCTGATCGGCGACCTCTCGGTGTACGAGAACGTCGAGCTGCCGCTCACCTACCGCGGCATGGCCTCGGCCGAGCGCAAGCGTCGCGTCGGCGAGGCGCTCGAGCGCGTCAGCATGGCGCACCGTTCGAAGCACCTGCCGAGCCAGCTCTCGGGCGGCCAGCAGCAGCGCGTGGCCGTGGCGCGTGCCCTGGCGGGCGATCCGCTCATCCTGCTCGCGGACGAGCCCACCGGAAACCTCGATTCCACGAACGGTGAGGCGGTGATGGACCTGCTGCGCGACCTGCACCAGCAGGGCAGCACGATCTGCATGGTCACGCACGACCAGCGGTTCTCGCGCTACGCGCAGCGCACGATCCAGTTGTTCGACGGCCGCGTCGTGGACGAGAAGCGCGGGCACTGACACCGTGCGTCCGCTCGGTCTGATGGGGGATCTCACGCTCGCCGCGCGTGCCCTGCAGCGCCGGCCGCTGTTCGCGCTGGTGGCGGTCGCCTCGCTCGCGATCGCCATTGGCGTGAACGCGACGATCTTCGGGCTGGTGGACGCCGTGCTCGTGCGGCCGCTGCCCGGAGACCGGGATTCGGCGTTGATGAGCGTGTTCACGAGCGAGTCCGACGGCAACGGGTTCGGCGTGAGTTCGTATCCCGCGTCCCTGGACCTCGCCGCGCGCCGCGACGTGTTCACGCACGTCGGCGCGTGGTGCGTCACGCCGCTGCTCCTGACCCAGGGCGATCACACGGAGCGGCTGCTTGGCAGCATGGTGAGCGGCGGCTGGTTTGGTACGCTCGGCGCGCGCGCGGCGCACGGACGACTGATCACGCCCGCCGATGACGCGAAGGACGGCGGCTCACCGGTCGTCGTGCTGTCGGACGGACTCTGGCGGCGGCGCTTCGCGGCGGATCCGTCGGTCGTCGGCAAAGACGTGCTGCTGAACGGTCGGGTGTGTACCGTGATCGGTGTGCTGCCTCCTTCGTTCCGCGGCATCATGATGGGCATCTCGCCCGACCTCTACGTGCCGGCGCGCATGGAGCCGTGGGCGACGCCCGGACGGCGCGAGCTCGCGAACCGCGGCGGCCGGAGCTTCTGGGTACTCGGCCGGCTCGTCCCCGGCGTGGACAAGCGCCAGGCGCAGTCGCGGCTGGACGCGCTCGCCGCAGAGCTCGGCCGCCAGTACCCAGCGTCGGACAGCGGCCGCGCGTTCCTCGTGACCCCCGAGGAGGGGAGCCGTCCGCTGCCCGGCATGCACGCGCCGGTCGTGGTGTTCATGTCGCTGCTCCAGCTGATCACCGGGCTCGTGCTCGTCATCGCGTGCGTGAACCTCGCCGGCTTGCTGCTCGCGCGTGGCGAGGAGCGTCGCCGCGAGATCGGCGTGCGCCTGGCACTTGGCGCGAGGCGCGGCCAGCTGATCCGCATGCTGATCTCTGAGAGCCTGCTGCTCGGCATCCTCGGTGGGCTCGCGGGGCTCGCGATCGCGACGCTCGGCGCCAAGATCCTCGCCTCGATCCCGATGCCGCTCCCGGTCCCCGTGACCGTGGACCTCACGCCGGACGCGCGCGTGGCCGGCTTCGCGATCGCGCTCGGCATAGCCGCCGCCGTGATCTTCTCGTTCGTGCCCGCATGGCAGACGGTGTCGCCGACGCTCGCCGGCCCGCTCCGTGACAGCGACGGCTACCGGAAGTCACGCCTCCGTGGCGTGCTGGTCGTGACCCAGATCGCGCTCTCGCTGCTGCTGCTCGTCGGCGCCGGGCTCACGCTGCGCGCGCTGTCGCGGGCGCGCGCACTCGATCCCGGCTTCGACGCGAACCACGTCACGGCGGTCTCGTTCGACCCGAGCTTGAACCAGTACGACATGTCGCGCGCCTGGGCGTTCTACCAGCAGCTGCTCGAGCAGGTGCGTGCTCTGCCTGGCGTGCAGTCGGCCGGGATCGTCGAGCACGTGCCGCTGACGCTCGGTTCCACCGAGTCCGGGATGTGGTTCCCAGGCGGCCGCTGGAACACCGGCGAGCGCCCGATGGACATGCCGGTGAACGCGGTGAGCGCCGGCTACTTCTCGACGCTGCGCATCCCGATCCTGCGTGGCCGCGAGCTGCGCGACACGGGCGAGGTGGTCGTGAACGAGACTTTCGCGCGCCGCTTCTTCCCGAACGAGGAGCCGCTCGGCCAGCACGTGAGCTTTGACGGGTCGCAGGGACCGTGGCGGGTGGTCGTCGGCGTCGCGCGCGATGCGCGCTACCACAGCGTCGCGGAGTCGCCGATGCCGTTCCTCTATCTCTGCTCGCGTGACGACTACGACGACGACTACACGCTGCTCGTTCGCTCGGCGCAGGAACCCGCGGCGCTCGCGCCAGCACTGCGTGCGCTCGTGCGCCGGATCGCGCCCGACATGGCGCCCGCACAGCCCGAGCCGCTCGCGGTGCAGCTCGGCGCGGCGCTGATCCCCGGCCGGCTCGCGAGCGCCGTGCTCGCGGTGACGGGGGCGATCGCGCTGCTCCTCGCCTGCATGGGGCTCTATGCGGTCGTCGCGTTCGGCGTCACCCGCCGCACGCGCGAGATCGGCGTGCGCGTGGCGCTCGGCGCGCTGCCGCGCGACATCCTGCGCCTCGTCCTCGGCGAAGGCTCGCGCCTGCTCGCATGGGGTCTCGGCATCGGACTCGTGCTCTCCGTGGCCGGCAGCATCGCGCTGCGTGGGTTCCTGTACGGACTCTCGCCGCTCGACCTGCCCGCTTACGCCGGCGTGTTCGCGGTGCTCGCGCTCACGTCATCCATCGCCTGTTGGCTCCCCGCACGACGTGCCACGGCGGTGAATCCTGTCATCGCCCTGCGACACGAATAGGAGTCGAGATGGACAGCCTGCTCCAGGACATGCGATTCGCGCTGCGGTCGCTCCGCCGCACGCCGGGGTTCGCGCTCACCGTGGTCCTCATGATGGCGCTGGGGATCGGCGTCAACTCAATGATCTACTCGGTCCTGCGCGCGATCCTGTTCGTGGACCTGCCGTTCGCGAACCCGGACCGCATCGTGAAGGTGGACGCGTATGACCTCAAGCAGTCCGACGGCGGCATGTCCATGTCGCTGCCGGACTCGCGCGACATCGTCGAGCAGTCGACGAAACTGTCCGCCGTCGGCGTGTGGACGGAGAGCTCTGCCTACCTGCTGACGGGCGACACGCCCCAGCGCCTGAGCAGCACGATGGCGAACGACGGCCTGCTCGCGGCGCTCGGCGTGCAGCCGCGGCTCGGTCGCTGGTTCACGAGGGACGAGTGCCTGACGGGCGGGAACCTCACGTCCGTCGCGCTCGGTCATCGCGTGTGGCGCGACCAGTACCAGAGTGACCCGAATGTCATCGGCAAGACGCTCACGATGAACGGTCGCGTGCGCACCATCGTCGGCGTGATGCCGGAGGGCTTCCGCTTCCCCGAGGTGAGCGACATCTTCACGCCACTGGCGATGAACGACACCGCGGACAGCCGCGGCGCGCACTTCCTCAGCATGGTCGGCCGGCTCGCTCCGGGGGTCACGATGGCCGGGGCGGCCACCGAGTTGAAGCAGATCGCGGCGACCTTGTCGAAGCAGTACGTGCCCACGAACCGGGACGTCACGTTCCGGCCCAAGCTGCTGCGCGAGGACCTGGTCTCCGACGTGCGGCCGATGCTCGTGCTGCTCGCACTGGCCGTGATGTTCGTGCTGCTCATCGCCTGCGCAAACGTCGCGAACCTGCTGCTCGCTCGCGCGAACTCGCGCGTACGCGAGATCGGGGTGCGGCTCGCGATGGGCGCCACGCGTGCGCGGGTCATCCGCCAGCTCCTCACCGAGAGCGTGCTGCTGGCGGTGGCCGGCGGATCATTCGGCGTGCTGCTCGGCGAGTGGGGCATGCGGCTCACGCTCGCGAGCATCCCCGTCGAGATCCCGTACTGGATGCACTTCGAGTTGGATCCCAGCGTCGTGCTCGTGGTGGTGGCGGTGTCCGTGCTGTCCGGCATCGCGTTCGGCCTGGCGCCGGCCTGGCACGTGACGTCCGGCGACCTCCTGAGCCCGCTGCGCGAGGGCACGCCGGGCGGCGGCGAAACGCGCGCGCGTCGCCGCATGCGCAACGCCCTCGTCGTGGCGGAGGTGGCGCTCGCCGTGGTGCTGCTCATCGGCTCCGGCCTCATGGTGCGGAGTTTTCTGCGGATGCAGGACCAGCGGAGCGCGCTGCGTTCGCAGGGCGTGCTCACCGGCTCGGTGACGCTTCCCATCGCGCTCTACCCCGAGGACGATCGCAAGGTCGCGTTCTTCCGCGAATTCCGGCACGCCATCGAGGGCCTGCCCGGCGTGAAGAGCGCCGGCGCGGTGCTGAACCTGCACCTCGGACGCAGCAACTGGGGCATGCACGTCCAGCGCGAGGGCATCGACCCTCCGAAGAGCCCGGACGCGCCTGCGGTGGCGTTCAACGTCATCACGCCGGGCTATCTCGCGACCGTGGGGCTGCCCCTGATCCGGGGACGTGACTTCTCCGAGGCCGACGGCGGCACGGGGGCGAAGGTGGCGCTCCTGAACCAGGCGGCGGCGAAGCAGCTCTGGCCCGGCGAAGACGCCATTGGCAAGCGCCTCCGACTCCGTGACGAGGACGAGTGGCTGACGGTCGTCGGCATCACGGCGGACGTCCGCCAGCGCGTGAACGCGCCGGAGCAGCGCATCGCCGAGATGCTGGTGCCGCACGCGCAGTGGAAGGGCCAGACGATGACGTTCGCGATCCGCACCCAGGGCGATCCGGCGGCGCTCACGTCTTCTCTCCGGGCGCTGCTGCGCGCGCGGGACCCCAGCCTCCCGTTCTACAACGCGCGCACGCTGCAGGAGGCGTTCGCTCGCAGCATGTGGGACACGCGTCTCTACGCCCAGTTGATGGGTGTGTTCTCGGTGCTGGCGCTGTTCATCGCGGCGCTCGGAATCTACGGCGTCATGGCGTACTCCGTGGCGCAGCGCACGCGCGAGATCGGCATCCGCATGGCGCTCGGCGCGGCGCGCGCGGATGTCCAGCGCCTCGTCGTCGGCCAGGCGACCCAGCTCACCCTGCTCGGACTCGGCGTCGGCCTCGCCGTGTCCTATGGCCTCACACGATTCATGGCGGGCCAGTTGTTCGGCGTCCGCCCCGACGACCCGCCCACGTTCGCGGGCGTCACGTTCCTGTTGGCGGCGAGCGCCGTGCTCGCCGCCTGGCTTCCCACCGCGCGTGCCGTTCGCGTGGACCCGGTCGTGGCCCTGCGACACGAATAGGAGAAGGCACCGATGGACATCTTCCTTCAGGACGTTCGCTTCGCGCTCCGCTCGCTGCGACGTTCGCCCGGGTTCACCGGCGTGGTCGTCGCCGTCCTCGCGCTCGGCATCGGCGTCAACACGATGATCTTCTGCATGGTCTACGGCGTCATGGCACGGCCGTGG
>JAHFBX010000193.1 GCA_023249815.1 Candidatus Eiseniibacteriota bacterium | reverse complement strand
CCGCGGAAGCGCGAGCCAGTGTAGCGCGTGCGGTTCGTCCGCCGCTACCGCGGCAAGTCCCCTTGTGGTGCGTCAGTGAGCATGCACCCCCCCTAACGCGTCAGTGAAGCGGCCCCCCCTGCGGTCACGCGGACCGGGCCGAGCTCGCGCACGAATCTCAAGCCGGCCCTCGGTGCCGTCGCAGCGGCGGCACCGTCAGGATCGGACAGCTCACGAGGTGACGCACACCCGAGACCGTGGCGCCGAACACCACGTCGGAGAGACCGGTGTGGCCATGCGAGCCCGTCACCAGCAGGTCGGCGTTCTCGTCGCGCACGATGCGCGCGAGCTCGCGCGTGGCGTCACCGTGCCCGAGGCGCACGCTCGTGCGCGCCCCCCGCTCGGCGAACTCCTGTGCGAGGCGTTGCAGCGCCGACTCGTCCTCGCGACTCTCTTGGTCCAAGCTCTCCTCCCCGAGCCAGCGGCTGGCCGCGCTCTCCGCCACGTGCACGAACACCAGCTCCGCCTCGGGGGTGATCTGCGCCCGTCGGAGGAAGTGGACGATGTTCTCGTCGGCGGCCGAGAGTTCCACGGCGACGGCGATGCGGCGATAGCTCCCCGAACTCCAGTGCAGCGGCTCGGGTTCGATCACGAACGCGCCGTGCGCCACCTCGATCGCCGAGGCCAGCGCGGGCGTCGTCGCGGGAGCCGCGGCCGGCGCGGCCGGGACCACCGCAGGCACCAGGATGGGCACCTCGCGTCGCGTGAACGCGGACGCGATCAGGAACACGAGCAGCACGACGAGCCCTGCGACCAGGGGCAGCAGCACGCCCCACACCCACCATGCCCCGGGCGACCCCGCGACCCAGCCGCCGATCACGTCGTACGCCAGCTTGCCGTTCAGTCCGACGATGATCGCGGTGGTGACGATCGCGAACACGCGCACCCACCACGGGCTCGTGAACTCGCCCATGCGCCGGCGGTCGCTCGTGAACGTCACGAGCGGCACCACCGCGAACGAGAGCTGGAGGCTTAGCGCCACCTGCGACAGCACGAGCAGCGAATCCACGCCCCTCTCGCCCTGGACCACGATCACGATCACGGCGGGGACGATGGCGAGCGCGCGGCTCGCGAGCCGCCGCAGCCACGGCCGCACGCGCACGCGGAGGAAGCCCTCCATCACGATCTGCCCGGCGAGCGTGCCGGTGATCGTGCTCGCCTGGCCCGAGCAGAGCAGCGCCACCGCGAACAGGATCGGCGCCAGGTTCGTTCCGAGCAGCGGCTCGAGCAGGCGGTGCGCGTCCTGGAGGCTCGCGACGTCCTGGTGGCCCGAGCGGTGGAACGCGGCGGCGGCCAGCACGAGGATGGCGCCGTTCACGAACAGCGCCGCGTTCAGCGCCACCACGGAGTCCACGAGGTTCAGCCGGCACGCCTCGCGCTTGCCTTCGGTGGATGGGGCCACGTCGCGACTCTGGACGAGCGAGCTGTGCAGGTAGAGGTTGTGCGGCATGACGGTAGCGCCAAGGATGCCCATGGCGATGAACAGCGATTCGCCGTGGAGCCCGAGCACCGAGACACCGCCGGGAACGCGCGCGAACAGCGACGCGGCGCCGCTCGCGTCCCTGGGCAGGATCGAAATCAGGATCGCCGCCACGTCCGGCTGGGACAGCGCCATCTGGACGGCGAAGCAGCCGCCGATCGTGATAACGAGCATGATGATGAACGCCTCGAGCCGCCGGATGCCGAATCGCGACAACGCGAGCAGCAGCAGCACGTCCAGCGCCGTGATGATCACGCCGACGAGCAGCGGAATGCCGAACAGGAGCTGCAATCCGATCGCGGCGCCCAGCACCTCCGCGAGGTCGCAGGCCACGATCGCGATCTCGCACAGGATCCACAACGGCAATACGGTGAAGCGCGGATAGAAGTCACGGCAGGCCTGTGCGAGGTCGCGCCCGGTGACGACGCCGAGCCGCGCGGACAGGGTCTGGAGCAGGACGGCCATCATGTTGCTCATGACCAGCACCCACACCAGCTGGTAGCCGAACCTGGCCCCACCGGCCAGGTCGGTGGCCCAGTTGCCGGGATCCATGTAGCCCACGCTCACGAGGTAGGCGGGCCCGGCGAACGCGAACAACCGGCGCAACCAGTTCGCGCGAGGCGGAAGGATGACGCTGCGATGCACTTCGGACAGCGAGGGTGTCGTGTTCGGCTCGTTCACGTGGCTCTCCTCCCCACTCGCTGGACGAGCACGCCATCCAGCCCCTCGCTACCGGTGACGAGGCGCCGCCCGGCCACCTCGATCTCGTACACGTCGTCGTCGCGGTTGGCGGCACGAATCACGAGCTGGGCACCCGGCACCAATCCCGCCTGCTTCCAGCGCGTCATGCGCGCCCGGTCCCGATCGCGGATCTCGCGCACGACGGCGCGGGCACCCGCCGGCAGTTCGCCGATGGGCGCGAGCGCGCGGCGCGCCACCCGGCCGCGCGCGTCCGGGATGGGATGCCCGTGCGGATCCTCAGTGGGGTGTTTCATGAACCGGTCGAGCGCGTCGAGCACGCGCTCGCTCACGTGGTGCTCGAGGACCTCGGCGTCTTCGTGAACGTCGCTCCAGTCCAAACCCAGCGCGCGCACGAGGAATGTCTCGAGGATGCGATGGCGCCGCACGATGCGCAGCGCCTGGCGACTGCCCTCCGGCGTCAGCCTCGCCGCGCCCCGGTGATGCAGCGACACGAGCCGCTCGTCCGCGAGCCGCGCTAGCATGTGGGTGACGCTCGGAGCCGAGACGCCGAGGTGACGTGCCAGCGCCGTGACCGGCGCGGGCGAGCGATCCGCAAGCTGGAGCAGCGCCTTCAGGTAGTCCTGGCGCGAACGGGACAGCGCCAGCCCGGCGGTCGAGCCCGACTCCCGGCCGGCTCCCCCGCCGCTCATCGTCCGCGTGCGCATCATCAGAAGTAGCTCGTGAACGAGAGCTGGACGGCCGCGCCCTCGCTCGAGTTGTTGAAACGATCGCGTGAGCGGCTCCGCCGGTAGTCGAGCTTGAGCACGGACTCGGGCGATGGATGGAAGTGGACACCGGTCGTGACCTGCACTCGCGAGTCCCCGGCCAGGTCGCGGTCGAAGTCCACGCCCTCGACCCTCGCACCCACCGAGAAGTAGGACGCGGGCATCGTTCGCAAGCCGCCATGGCCGAACGAGCGCGTCGTCTCCACGAACCACCCCGCCTGCCGGCTCGCGAACAGACCGACGAGTCCCGGCGGGATGTCCGCGGAGATGACCGCGAGTTCACCACTCCACTCGATTCCCAGCGCCGCGGTACGAGCGTCAAATGCCGCGATGCGCACCGAACGCTTCTCGTCCACGTCCACGCCGTCCACGCGATAGCGGTTGTACGCACCGGCGAAGCCGGACAGTCCCAGCTCGTGCGGCTCGGCGGGACTCCACGCGAGGCGAGTCGCGATCGCGGGTGACGCGTTGTTGTCCTCGACGTTTCCGCGGCCCTCGGGGAGCCGGGTGCCATCGGGCGACGCGAGCAGCAGGCCGTCGTGATAGCCGTTCACTCCATACAGCTCGTACGTCCCCCGACCGCGGCCGCCGAGCGGCACGCGCCCGAACAGCCCGAATCCCGGCATGGAGAGCGCAGAGCCCACGAGCTCGGTGGCGAGGAGCGGCCGATCGGTGAACGCGTTCCGCGGTCCATCGTGCGCGAGATTGAACCGACCAATCGGAACCAACAGCATACCGGCGCGCAGGTTCATCCCCGGATGGAGTTCGAGGTCGAGTTGCGCCAGTTCGAGCACGATCTCGCTGCCGCCATCCTCGAACTCCACCTCGGCCCACATCTGCACGTGCCGCCCGACACGGGACGACGCGAGCAAGTTCCAGCGCTTGAGGTTGAACCCGGCCTCTTCCGTGGCGCCGTCCACCCGCTCCCAGACGGCGTGCGCCTCGGCGTAGCCGCCGAGCGCGATGTGGCCGAACAGGCCGCGGAGGTGCGGCTTGTCGTCGTAGCCGCCAGGAACGAACGGACGCTCGGCAGAGGCGAGCGAGTCGGAAGGATCGCTCGACGAGGGCGTGGCCGTCACGGACTCGGGAATGACCAGCGCGAGCGCGAGGAGCGTGAACCTCGCGATCTCGCCGAGGCGGCACATCGGATTCACCGCGACTCCACGAAGTCGACGAGTGCCGCGCGATCGGCGCCGGAAAGCGCCCGGTAGGCGTCGCGCGCCGCGGCAGCCTCGCCCCCGTGCGCCTCGATGGCCTCGGCCACGGAACGCGCGCGACCGTCGTGGAGCAGGAACGCCTGACCGTTCAGGAATGCGCGCATGACGCGGAGTCCCCACAGCGGAGTCGTCCGCCACTCGCGGCCGTCCGCCTGCCCGTCGGGCCTCCCGTCGGCGAGTTCGTCTCCCATGTCGTGCAGCAGCAGGTCGGAATAGAGCGCCACGTCACGGTTCGCGAGGGCGGGAATCGTCGACGGTCCCGTGCGGAGACTGGGAACGTGACAGCTCGCGCACCCGATCGAGCCGAACACGACGCGGCCGCGGCCGCGAGCCGGCGTCTCGGTGCCGGGTGCGGGCGGAGCGAGCGTACGCAGATACGCCACGACCGAGCGCACCGCGGCAGCGGGTAGCTCCGGGTCCGCCACGCGGTCCGCCGCCTCGGTCGCCACGCTCGCCAAGGGGTTGGTGTTCTCCGCGGCCAGGAAGTCAGTGGTGATGCCGATGTCCTGGTGGTAGGCCGCGATGGTCTGCTCGAGGATCGAACTCACCTGTGCTTTGCGGCTGAATCGCCCGACCACGGGCGCGCCGCCGTGCGCCGGAAGGAACTCGGGAGGCGTGACCCAGTTCGGCCTTCCCGAGATGCCGTCACCATTCGAGTCGGTGGCATCGGCGTTCGCGAGGATGTCCGCTTCGGGGATCGCCTCGAGGAGTCCCATGCCGAACACCGGAGGCGGCAGACGGCGCGAACGGTCCACGCCTGCCGGAAGCTGCTCGGCCTCCGCGCCGGGGATGGCCTTGTCCTGGAGCTGCGGGCCGCCCACATCGCGCGCGGGGTCGGTTCCACGGCTGAACCGGGTCAGCGCGTTTTCGGGCCTGCCGCGCCCGTCGCCGCTGTGACAGGACGCGCACGAGACGTTGTTGAAGATGGGACCGAGCCCCTCGGTCACCGAGAACGGCCGGCCGAACTGCGCGTCGCCCTCGGCGAACGCGGCGAGTTCGGCGGCACTCAAGCCGTCGAGCGGTGCGTCGAACAGGTCGCCCGGTGCGGGAGCCGTCGTGAGGAGCTTGCCGCACGCGGCGAGGCCGAGGCCCAGCGCCAGGATGGCGACCGGCGCCGCGACGCGTGCGCTCGGCCGCCACGGCCGAACCCGGGCACGCTCGAGATGCAGGCGATCGGCATTCACGGCATGGACCTCCGTCACGGAAGCTCTCGAACCCTGCGCCGCCGGCAGCTCGCCGCGCAGACCGGGCATCGGTATTAGTTACGTCTAACTTGAGGATTAGTCAAGGCTAATATCGGGGACCGCGAAAACGCACGCCACTGGCAGGGATTCGCGACTGCCGCCCATGTTTGCCCGCCCCATCGCGCTCCGCTAACCTGCCGCGTCCTTCCGCTCCCGGAGACCCTCGATGCCGCAGATGACCATGGTGCAGGCCATCACCGACGCACTGCGTACGTCGCTGCGTGACGACCCGCGGGTGGTGCTGCTGGGCGAGGACGTGGGCCGGAACGGCGGCGTGTTTCGCGTGACCGAGGGCCTGCAGGCCGAGTTCGGCGCGGAGCGCGTGCTCGACACGCCGCTCGCCGAGAACGGCATCGTGGGGGGTGCCATCGGCATGGCGCTGTACGGCCTGAAACCGGTGGCCGAGATCCAGTTCGTGGACTTCATCTACCCGGCGTTCGACCAGATCGTCTCGGAGCTGGCGAAGATGCGCTGGCGCTCGGCCGGCCAGTACTCGTGCCCCGTCGTGGTGCGCTCGCCCTACGGCGGCGGCATCCGGGGCGGTCTCTACCATTCGCAAAGCCCCGAGGCGTACTTCTGTCACACGACGGGGCTCCAGGTCGTCATCCCGTCCACGCCCGCGGATGCCAAGGGC
>JAHFBX010000192.1:0-5000 GCA_023249815.1 Candidatus Eiseniibacteriota bacterium | reverse complement strand
CCGGGCTCGACGTGCGCTCCATTCCCGCCACGCCGGAAGCATTGCTGAGCACGCCACGACTGCGATCCGTGAACGGCGCGAGCGACGCCGCGCAGGAGGACGGCGCCCGATGAGGACACGGTTCACTTTGAACGGCGAGCCTCGTGAGCTCGAGACGCACCCGATGCGCCGGCTGCTGGACGTGCTGCGCGAGGACTGCGGGCTGACCGGCACCAAGGAGGGCTGCGGCGAGGGCGAGTGCGGCGCGTGCACCGTCCTGGTGGACGGCGAACCCGTGGTGTCGTGCCTCGTGCCGGTGGCGCAGGCCGAGGGCTGCGAGCTGCTGACGATCGAGGGCCTGGGTGGCGACCATCCGCTCCAGCGGAGCATGATGACCGAGGTCGGTGCGCAGTGCGGCATCTGCACGCCGGGCGTCGTGCTCGCCGCGAAGGCGCTCGTGGACGCGCCGCGGAAACCCACGCTCGCGCGCGTGCGCGAAGCGCTCGCCGGCAATCTCTGCCGCTGCACGGGCTACGAGGCCATCCATCGCGCCGTGCTCGCGGCGCACGCGGAGCGGCACGCCAAGTGAGAACGTCGTCGCGCGACTTCACGCTGCGGCGCGCCCGCACGCTGGACGGCGCGCTCGCAGTGTTGCGCGACGATCCCGGCACCGTGCCGCTCGCCGGCTGCACCGATGTGTACGTCGCGCTCCAGTTCGGCCAGCGTCCTGGATCGCGCTACCTCGATCTCACGCCGCTCAAGGCGCTCCGCCGCATCACCGAACGCGATGGAAACCTCGTCATCGGCGCACTCGCCACGTACACCGACCTCCAACGCTCGCGTCTCGTACGCTCGCGGCTCCCCATGCTGGTGGAGGCCTCGCGGCTGGTGGGAGGCATGCAGATCCAGAACCGCGGCACCGTGGGTGGCAACCTCGCGAACGGCTCCCCGGCAGGCGATACGCTGCCCGTCTTCGCCGCGGCCGAGGCGCAGGTGGTGCTGCAAAGCACGCAGGGCGAGCGGCGCGTGCCGTTCACGTCGTTCTACACCGGCTACCGGGCCAGCGTGCGGCGTCCGGACGAGCTCATCACCGCGGTGGAGGTGCCCGCCGTGGATGCGCGCCAGTGGTTCCGCAAGGTGGGCACGCGCGCGGCGCAAGCCATCTCGAAGGTTGTGTTCGCCGGCGTGCGCGCCAGCACGCCTCGGCTGGCGCTCGGCAGCGTGGGTCCCACCGTGGTGCGGTTGTCGCGCACCGAGCGCGTGCTGGGCTCCGGCGGCTCGCTCGAGACGGCGATCGACGAGTTGAAACTCGAGATCTCTCCGATCGACGACCTTCGCTCCACCGCCGACTACCGGCGCGAGGTCGCGGCGAACCTCGTGCGCGAGTTCTGGGCGCGCACGGCATGAACCACCTGGCGATCCGCTCGCGCCGCGTGCTCACCCCCGACGGCCTGCGCCCCGCGTTGATCGAGGTGCGAGACGGCGTCATCACGACGCTGCGCGCACATGACTCGCCGCCGCCCGACGTCTCGGTCATCGACATGGGATCGCTCGTCGTGAGCCCTGGCGTCGTGGACACGCACGTGCACGTGAACGAGCCCGGCCGCACCGAGTGGGAGGGGTTCGAGACGGCGACACGCGCGGCGGCCGCCGGCGGCGTCACCACCATCGTGGACATGCCGTTGAACAGCGTGCCCGCCACGCTCGACGTGGCGTCGTTGCGCGCCAAGCAAGCCGCTGCAGAAGGCAAGTGCTGCGTGGACGTGGGGTTCCTGGGCGGCGTCGTGCCGGGGAATGTCGGTGAGCTCGCGGCACTCCACGAGGCCGGCGTACTCGGCTTCAAGTGCTTCCTCGTGCCATCGGGTGTGGATGAGTTCCGCCACTCCGACGAACCCGTCGTGGCGCGGGCACTCGAAGTGCTGGCGCCGCTCGGCGCCGTGCTCATGGCGCACGCCGAGCTGCCGGGGCCCATCGCGGCAGTGCCCACGCCCGCCGCGGCCCGCGCCTACGCCGCCTACGCCGCGACGCGGCCTGTGGCTGCTGAGGCCGAGGCCGTGGACTTGATGCTCAAGCTCGCGGAACAGCACGGCGCGCGCGTGCACATCGTGCACCTCTCGAGCGGGGCGTCGCTCGCCGCCATCACCGAGGCACGCGAGCGCGGCGTGCGCGTCACCGTGGAGACCTGTCCGCACTATCTTCATTTCGCCGCCGAGGACATCGCCGACGGCGCGACCGAGTGGAAGTGCGCGCCGCCGATCCGGGGCCGCGACGAGCGCGAGGCGCTATGGCGCGGGCTCGCGGGCGGTCATGTGCAGCAGGTCGCGTCCGACCACTCCCCGTGCCCACCCGCGCTCAAGCGCCGCGACAGCGGCGACTACATGGCGGCCTGGGGCGGTGTCGCGTCGCTCCAGCTCACACTGCCCGTGGTGTGGAGCGGCATGCGCGAGCGCGGGCTCCCGCTCGCGCGGCTCGGCGAGTGGCTGGGCAGGGCGCCGGCGCGACTCGTGGGGCTCGACCACCGCAAGGGTTCACTCGCCCCCGGCTGCGATGCGGACTTCGTGGCATGGGCCCCCGAGCAGACGTTCAAGGTGGACGAGCGAGCGCTCCTCCACCGCCACTCGCTCACTCCCTATCGGGGCGTCCGCCTCCACGGCGTCGTGCACGCCACGTACGTTCGTGGCACGCTGGTGTTCGCTCGCGACCAGGGAGTGGTGGCGGGCCATGGCCGACTCCTCACCCGGGAGACGCTCGTCGCATGACCGAAGCCGCGTTCACCGATCTCCTGGACCTGGCCGCCGAACGTCTTGGTGGCGCCGTGCTGCTGGCGAACGACGAGTTTTTCGCGCCCAAGGAGTCGCTGCTCAAGGCGGCGGCGCCGGTGTGGAAGGAGCATGACTACACCGACAGAGGCAAGTGGATGGACGGCTGGGAGACACGCCGCCGCCGAAGCCCGGGGCACGACTGGTGCCTCATCCGCCTGGGGCTGCCTGGCGTGGTGCGCGGCATCGTCGTGGACACGTCGTTTTTCCACGGCAACTACCCCGAGGCGTTCGAACTCGAAGGCGTGGCCGTGGCGGGCGTGCCCGATCCAGAGAAGCTGGCCGCCGATCCGCTCGTCCGCTGGCACGCTTTGCTCGCGCGCTCGCCGCTCGCGGGCGACACGCGCAACATGTTCACGGTCAAATCGAACGACCGCGTGTCGCATCTCCGCTTTCGCATCATCCCCGACGGCGGCGTGGCGCGACTTCGTATCCATGGAGAGGCGCGGCCGGATCCCGCGCTGCTGGCCCCGGGCCGCGAGCTGGACCTCGCCGCGATGGAGCACGGCGGCTACGTCGTCTCGTGCAGTGACATGTTCTTCGGGCATCGACAGAACCTCATCCTGCCCGGCCGCTCGACGCACATGGGTGACGGCTGGGAGACCAAGCGCCGGCGTGGACCCGGCCACGATTGGTGTGTCGTACGGCTTGCCGCGCGCGGAGCGCCCCAGCGCCTGGAACTCGACACCGACCACTTCAAGGGGAACGCACCTGGAAGTTGCTCGTTGGAATGCCTCGACGCCCCGGGCGCCGAGGGCCTGACGCTCGCCGTGAGCACGGCGTGGAAGCCGCTCCTGCCCGAGACTCCACTCCAGCCGCACGCCCGGCACGCCTGGGATCTGGCGGGCGACATCACCGCCACGCACGTCCGGCTCAACATCTTCCCCGACGGCGGCGTGGCGCGACTGCGCGTGCTCGGGCGGATCGCGTGAGCTGGTTCACGGTGGAGCAGTTGAACGAGCTGCCCGTTACGCAGGCGCGCGCCGTGCTCACCGCCTGCTGCGGCGCTCCCGCTTGGGTCCAGGGCATGCTGGCCACGCGACCGTGGCGCAATCCGGAGGGCGTGCTCGCGGCGGCGGATCGCATTTGGGAGAACCTCACGACTGAACAGCGACTCGAGGCGATCGAGCACCACCCGCGGCTCGGCGCGTCGATGGCCGACGCCCCGCTCGACGAGCGCGCGCGCCGCTGGTCCGCTCGCGAGCAGCGAGGTGCCGCGGCGGCCGACACGGACACGCGCACGGCGCTCGCCCACGGGAACGCCGCGTACGAGCACCGCTTCGGGCACACATTCATCCTGTGCGCCAAGGGACTCTCGGCGAAGGACATGCTGCGCTCGCTCACGGAGCGTCTCACGCACGATCCGGAGACCGAGCGCACGAACACGACGCGAGAGCTGCACCGCATCACCCGACTCAGGCTCGAGGAACTGCTGACGGGTGACGCTGCCCGCGAGGAGGCTCCATGACGGGGATCACGACGCACATCCTGGATCTTTCGACGGGCTCTCCTGCCGCGGGCGTGAGCGTGGCGCTCGAACGCGCCGAGCCCTCCGGCTGGGCCATGCTGGGGCGCGTCGCCACGGACATCGACGGCCGCGTCCGCGACGGATTCCCGACGCCGCCGGCGGCCGGTCGCTACCGGCTCACGTTCGCCACGGGCGAATGGTTCGCGGCGCGCGGCGTGACGAGCTTCCATCCCGAGGTGTCGGTGGTGTTCGAGGTGCGCGACGCGCGCCAACACCACCACGTGCCGCTGCTGCTCTCGCCATTCGGCTATTCGACCTACCGCGGCAGCTGAGCCGCCGGAACCGAGTCGTCACCGGGCTCCCATCGCCTGCAGCGAATCGCCCGCCTCGGCGGCGGTCGCGGGCACCTCGCGGGCGCGGGTGAACGCCGCCATCGCCTCGTCGTTCCGCCCCAGTGCTCGGAGCGCCTGACCGCGACGGAGGTCGTACTCGTCCCACGCACGATCGCGACGGTGTTCCGCCTCGAACTGCGCGAGCGCGCCGAGGTCGCGCGCGAAGAACGGCGCCGCGCACGCGGCGAGGTAACCCACGAATCGCTGCGTCGTGAGCGCCTGCGGCCGGCACACGGCGAGGATCACGACTTCCGCCCAGTCCACACCGCTTCGCCTGGCTCGGCGCGCGCCCGCGACGAGCAGGAGCAGCAGGAACACTGGCAGCGCGTTCGCGATGTTCAC
>JAHFBX010000191.1 GCA_023249815.1 Candidatus Eiseniibacteriota bacterium | reverse complement strand
GTGCAGTGGTCGCACTTCGCTGCGGCGCTCCGCTCGGGCATCCCGTGGCAGACGACCTACTCCTGGTGGGGATGGCTCACCGTCCATGGTGAGCGCGCGCCGTGGCTCCTGGAGTGGAGGTTGCCGCTCTACCTGGCCGCGGTCGTGTCACTCTCGGGATGCGCGTTCGTCCTGCTCCGCCACACGCCGCGCGAGGACCGCGCCACGGAAGGCGCCGCGGTCGGAATGGTATTCATGCTGCTGCTCTCGCCGCTCACGTGGCAGCACCACTTCCTGTTCTTCATGCTCCCGGCGTACGCGTGGATCGGGCGTGTTTGGGACCAGGACCGCCGGCTGCTCGCGGTCGCCCTCGGCGCGCTGTCGCTGCTCGTGCTGCTCCGGCTGCCGGGAGGCTGGCTCGCGATCCGCCCTGCCGCGACGTTCGCGGCGCTGCTGCTTACGACGTTCGCGTCCACTCGCGTCCAGCGTCCTGCTCTCAATAGTGGATCGTGAGCCGCACGGACGTGAGGATCCAGTCGGTGCGCGTCACGGGCACGTAGCGCACCCCCGCCTCGAGTCCGACGGCGACGATCTGCTGCCGTCTCGGCAACGCGCTCAGGTCGAGCGCCACTTCGGGCTTCACCTCGTCCACGGCCAGGTCCAGGAAGCTGGCCCCTCCGCCTCCCACTTGGAGCGAGGTCCTCGCGGCGGCGAAGCCCGGCCCCAGCGAGACCCGCGTGATCGGTCCGGTCCGCGGCATCCAGTGAAGCTGTAGCGCGCCCTCGAGCAGGCTGTACTCGAGGCCCGCCGTGACGCTGCCGCGCGTGACCTCGTGCGAACCCAGGAGTGAGATGCTGAGCACCGGTCCCAGGCGGAGGCGATCGTGGACGGCGTAGTCGAGGCCCCCTGCCACGGAAATGGAGCCGCCGGGCGAGTAGCGGTCCGAGAACAGGTGCCCGTAGCCCAGCGAGACGTGGCCGCGCCAGGGCTCCAGGCGCAGCGCCGCCGCGTGCGCCGGCAGTGCCAAGCAGCAGCCGAGCAACGCGATGGTCAGCCGACGGTTGAGCGACATGGTGCCCCTGACGGGAGGAGAAGGGAGTGCAGGCGGGATTCTAGGAATCGTGCGCCGTGGGCGCAATCCGATACCCGCGAGACCGCGTGCAGGGTCCGGATGATCCGCGCCCCGGTGTCCACACAGGTACCGCACCGGGCCGGGCGTCAGGCTTCGCCGTCTTCGCGGTAGCCGTCCCGGTACGCTCGCTCGAGCGCATCCTGGAGCTGCCCCGAGAGGCGCGTCGGGAGCACGATGCGCTCGTCGTGGCGATAGAACAGGATGGTCCGTCGCAGTGTGTCCACCTCGACCCGGCAGTGCACACAGGCACCGAGGTGATGGTCCACTTCTCCCACCAGTTCGGCGCGAGCCTCGTCGTCGAGATACTCCGACAACTGGTCGAGCACCTCCTGGCAGGTCAGGCGCTTCACGGCCGCCACCCGTGCCGGACACTCGTTGGTCCCATGCCCATCCGAAGCCACTCCCGAGGTTCGTTCCCGATCCTGCCGGCCACGCGTCCCGATTCGATGCGCGTGGGGGCTGCGAAGTTGCCATGGAAATCCCGCCGTGGCGGGACATCCCGATCCGCAGGCGTCTCCCGCCGTGTACGGCATCCTGCTCCGGCGCGGCAGGATGCCGCTTGGGCCCGGAGATGACAAGCGCAGGTCCCGGGCGGGCCTGGTGACCCGTGCTGGGATCGAACCAGCGACACCCTGATTAAAAGTCAGGTGCTCTACCGACTGAGCTAACGGGTCCCGGGCCGGGCGCGCGCGTCGTTATATCGAGTCCGCACGTGGGCGTCCAACGGCCCCAGCGGCGGATTGGACGCCCGGAGCGGCCATGGGGCATGGTTTGACGCTCAGGCCCACCTCGCGAACCGCCCCGAGCAGGGGTCCCGCCCGCGCCGGCCTGGCCCCGCGCGGGCGCAAGCCCCGCCGCCGCGGTGCCGATAACCCCGGAGCGGTCCCGTGCGTGTACCGCCAGCCCAGGAGATCCGGACCGCCCATGTCCAAGCCGAGCAGGGAAGCAGGCGTCGCATCACTCCCGATCGCAACAGGCATCGCGATCGCGCTGGGGGTGTTCGTGTGTCAGGTCCCGTTCCTGTCGCCTGGATTCGGCACGGACTCGGACACCTGGAAGTTCGCCTCGGCCCTGCGTGAGATGGCCGAGACGGGTCGATACACCGCCTCGCGCATGCCGGGATACCCGCTCATGGAGATCGTCTCGCTCCCGAGCTATGCCTTGGGGCCCTGGGCCCAGAACGCGCTGTCCGCGCTCGCCTCCGCGGCGTGTGCGTGGCTCGCCGCCCGGCTGTTCGCGCGCCACGGCCTGCGCGACGCGTGGCTCGCGGGCGTGGCGTTCGCGTTCGTGCCCGCCGCGTTCATCGCCGGGAGCTCGAGCATCGACTACCTGTGGGCCATCGCGTTCGCGCTGGCCGCCTGGCTCGATACGATGCAGGGCCGCCCCGTTCGCGCGGGCCTGTGGCTCGGCCTTGCGTTGGGCACACGCCTGACGTCGGTACTGTTCGGCATCCCGCTGGCCATCTTGCTGTGGCAGGCGCCAGGCGGAGCACGCGCCTGGCGGCTGGTCCAAGCATTCGGTGTCGCGGCGCTGGTCGGGGCGGCGTGGTACGTGCCGGTGTTCGCACGCTACGGCTGGGAGATGTTCACGTATTCGGAGATCACGGGCGGACAGTCGTCGGCGCTACGGCTCCTGCCAGGCCTCTCGAGATCAGGCGTCGGCGAGGTCCCGCTGCCGCTCATCGCGGGACAGGCGACGGTGGTGCTCTTGGGCGTGCTCGGCTGCCTCGCCATCGGTCTCGCGCTTTTCTCGCTCGTCCAGCAGCGTCCCGACGCCCCCCGTGCCGCGCGCCTCGAGCGCCCGGCCGCCTGGGCGATCGCGACCCTCGTCGCGCTCGAGCTGCTGCTTTACGCGCGGCTTCCCCACGACGAGGGCTACCTGCTCCCCGTGGTACCGTTCGTTCTACTCGCGCTCGCATCGCGACTGACAGTGCCCCGCTTTCGCGCGGTGTGCGCCGCGCTGATCCTCTCGCCGTTCCTGCTCGGCGTGGATGTCGAGCCACCCAAGAAGGGCCCGACGCCGGCAGAGCCGAGCCCGTTCGCGGTTCGCGTCCCGATCTCCGGACAGACGATCGTGGTGGAGCCGCTGCGCGGCCCGGCCATGCGCGACCACGCCAAGCGACTCGAACAGCGCCGGCTCGCCGCCTCGCTCGAGGCATGGTGGCCTCGCCGACCCGAGCGGTTCCTGCTCGCGGCCGGGAACTCCATGCCGATGCTGTATCATCTGTTCCCTCAGGCGCCCCGCGCGCGACCCTTCGTGCGCACGCTGGACGACCGCCAGCGGGCCGAGGCGACGGCCTCTGGAGTGGCCTTGTTCGCGCTTCCGGACGCGATGCGGCGGATGCGGGTGATGGGGGGCGGCGACGCCGTCGAGGGGATCACTCTGCTGGCCGGCGCCGGGCAGTCGCCATGAACAGCGAACGGTCGGCCGCGACCGCACGGGAGATGACATGGGTTTCCTGACGGCTCCAGCCGCGCGAGGCCGACCGCGTCCCGGCGGGGACCCCCTGAGCCGCGTGGTGGGATGGCTCGCGACGATGGTGGTGGGCGTGCTGCTTGGGATCCAGTACTGGAACCCCAACAAGCGCGTCATCCCGGTCGCGGTGGCGCTGCTCATGTTCGGCGTGGCCTGGCGCCTCAACATGCTCGCGGCGCTCAACGTGCTCGTGTTCCTGCTTCCCTACCCCAAGGGCACGGTGTTCGGCAACACGAACCTCGTCTTCATCCTGCTCGTGTTCGTGATCTGGCTCTTGCGGCTCTCGCTGCGCACGGCTGCGCCTGCGCGCTCGAGCCCGATTGACCTGCCGATCTTCGGCCTGCTGCTCTGTTACATCCTGTCTTTCTACAACGTGCAGAACGCGTTCGCGCTGGAGCGTGCGTTCCAGAACTTCGAGACCCTTCTCGCCTGCGTGTTGTTCTTTTACATGATCGTGAACAACGTGCGCACGCAGGAGGACCTCCGCCGCTTCCACCAGGCGCAGATGGTCACCGCGCTTCTGGTGTTCGCCGTTGCCGCGCTCGAGGCCCGCACCGCCGGCAAGATCATCATCCCCGGACTGATCGACTTCAGCGGCACGCTCGGCCACGACTTCAACACGCGCGACGTGCGTGTCGGCGCGAGTTTCCGCGACTACGAGCTGCTCTCGGAATACTGCGGCGTCACGTTCCTGCTCATGGTGTTCCTGTGGATCCGGTCGAAGTCGCAGAGCCAACGCGTGCTGTTGGGATTGTTCACGCTGTTCAACGTGTACACCATGTTCACCACCGTCACGCGCGGCGTCATCATCGCGCTCGGGCTCACGCTGCCCTACCTGTTCTTCACGATCCGGCGGCACCTGAACGCTGTGAAGTTCGTGAGCGGCGTGGTGGCGATCGTGGCGCTCGCCGTGACCATGAACTTCTTCGTCGCGACGTACACGAACTCGGGCGACATGTTCGAGCGGCTGAGCCAGACACGCGTCGTGCACGGCATCGTGCCCGAAGCCCGCGAAGGCGCCTGGCTGAACGCGTGGAAGCGATCGCTCGTGCATCCGATTCTCGGGCAGGGCCCGTACTACGGCGAGATGCCGGGCTATGAGATCTGGTGGCCGCACAACGTCTACCTGTTCGTCGCGAACCTGATCGGGTTCCCTGGCTTATTGCTGTTCCTGCTCCTGCTCCTCGGGCTGGTGCGCGTCCTGCGGCCTGTGGTGGATGATCTCCGACATGCGAGCTACGCCGACGCGTACCTCATCATCGCGCGAACGCAGCTGTTCATGTTCATGCTGAACGAGATCAAGATCGACTACCTTCGAAACGCCATCTACGTCTTCCAAGTGTGGATGTGGTTCGGCACGTGGACCGCGGCGTACCTCGTGAGCCGCGACCACGGCGTGCGCTCGGCGGACTACCTCGCGACCCCCGAGTCTCCGCCAGACCGCTCGCGGGCTGCCTGATCGCGCGTGCGCGGCGCGGCGTCGTCCACGAGCATGCGCTGGGGCGGCGTGTCGGTGTCGTCGAACTGACCAGAGCGCGCCGCCCATGTGAACGCCGCGACCGCGGCCCCAACGACGAGCAGCGCCAATGGCAGGATGACGATCGCGTCGTCGTAGTGGAAGTTCTCGAGGGTTGGATTCATCTCGTCTCCGGCCTGGGTGTGCACACACGCGATGCTCGAACGTGCGCTCGACCGGACCGGGAGAGGCTCTACGGACCATCACCCGGACACCGATCGTGCATCGCCTGATCCAGAAGACGGCTTCCGGGGCCCTCGGTTCAATGCTCCGGTGGACGCTTCGCGAGGTAGACGGAGGTAGCCTCGGGGGCACGTCCGCGGCTGCTCCGGACGGGGGTGGGCTTCGACACCATCCAACGTCCGTCAGCAGGGCCGCAGTCGAAGCTCCACAGCTCCCACCGAATCAGCGAACGACCGCCACTCTCGCGCGGACTTCGCTCCCGCCCTGGGCGAGGCGGAGGAAGTAGATCCCCGGAGCGAGCGCGCTGTTCCCGGCGAGGTCGAGCTCGTGCGGACCCGCACCGAGCCCGCCCACGCGCTTCGAGCTCACCGTCCGTCCGGCGACGTCGAGCAGATCCAGTCGCGCAGGACCGTCTTCGCCGAGCGTGAACGCGATCCGGATTCGACCAGCGTTTGTCGGGTTCGGGGACAGGCTGACGATGGCGAGCCCAGGGCGAGTGACCACGTGCGGCCCATGGAGACTATCGGGCACGGGCGCCGTAACCCTCGGCGCGCGCACGCGGACGAGGTCCGTGCCGCTGAAGTCACGGTCCGCCAGCTTGCCGGTGACCGTCACGGGAACGGAGTCGCCGGCGGCCAAGGTTGCCTCCACGGCCCTGCGATCGAACTTGACGACGAGGTCGGTGATGCCGTCCCCGTCCTGGTCCCCGAGGGACGCAGGAGCCGAGGCGTCCACGGGCACCCTTCCGTTCAGCCGGATCGATGCGATCTCGATATCGTTGGCTGCATGGGGCGTCGGCGGCTCGAGCCACCCCGTCATCCATCGC
>JAHFBX010000190.1 GCA_023249815.1 Candidatus Eiseniibacteriota bacterium | reverse complement strand
TGGCCCGATGACGTCTGCCGGGCCGTGCTGGGTCACGCCACCTACTCGGGCGTGCCGCGAGATACGCTCATGGCACGCGCGCTGTTCGCGTGCGACGAGCTCTCGGGCTTCCTCGTGGCGTGCGCGCTCGTGACACCAGAAAAGAAGCTGTCGCTCGTGGCGGTGGACTCCGTCCGCAAGAAGATGAAGAACGCCGGTTTCGCACGGAACGTGAACCGCGACGACATCGTGAACGGCGCCGCCGAGCTGGGCGTGGACCTGGATGAGCACATCGCGTTCGTGCGCGGCGCCATGCTCGGGATCTCCGGTGAGCTGGGACTGTGAACCTGCCGCTGCTGCTGCTCGACGAAGCCGTGACGGGCGCCCTGCCACGCGTGCTGACGGCCCGCGAGTGGATCGAACGCTGGCACGAGTTCTACCTCATGGCCGGCACGGCCGCCGTGACGCTGGCGGGGCTCCTGTTCGTGGCGCTGTCGCTCCATCTTGACCGCTTCGTGGAGCGCAGCCACGAGCACCTGCTCGCGCTGTCCCGCGTGACGCTGCTGTCGTTCACGTTCGTGCTGATGGCATCGCTGTTCATGCTGGTGCCGCCACAGGGCGCCCGCCAGACCGCGATCATGCTGGCGGCCGCGGGCGTGGCGGGCCTGTGGTTCACCGTCACGCTCTCGCGCGCGGCGCAGCATCACGACGAGGCGGGCTTCACGCGGGCCCAGATGCGGCGTCGCCTCGTACCTCCCCTCGTGGGTTACGTGATGATGCTGCTCTCCGCCACGGGGTTGTGGTTCGGCATCGGCGAGGCGCTCTACATGATGGTCGGCGCGGTGTGCATGATCCTCGGCAACGCGGCCGGCACGTCGTGGGAGTTGCTCGTCCAGATCGCGAAGCACAAGCACTCGACTCCAGAGCGATGAGGCGCCGATGAGCGCTGCGGCAGAGATGTCGCGAACGCCCGGCTCGCGGCTGATGGCGTGGTGGGGCCGCTGCGAGAAGCTGCCGTTCGGTCGCACGCTGTTCGGCCTCGTGATCCGCTTCACCGTGCCCTATAGCGCAAGCATCGGTGCCACCGTGCTAGCGCTGTCGCCGGGACATGCGAAGCTGGCGCTCCGCGACCGCCCGGCGGTGCGGAATCACCTCGGTTCGATCCACGCGGTAGCGCTCACGAACCTGGGTGAACTCACGAGTGGCCTGGCGATGACGGCCGCGCTGCCGGCGGGCGTGCGCGGCATCGTGCGCTCGATCGTCACCGACTACGCGAAGAAGGCCCGCGGCACGCTGGTGGCCGAGAGCCGCGTCGTGCTGCCCGCCGTGGCCGGCGACACCGACTTCGAGGTGCGCGCGGAGATCCGCGACGAGGGTGGGGACGTGGTGGCGACGGTGCGCGTGCAGTGGCGGCTCGGGCTCGCGCCGGGCACGCACGCGTCGTGACACTCGAGACACCGCTCACGCGCCACGCCGGGATCGAGGTGCCGCTGATCTGCGGCGCGATGTACCCGTGCAGCAACGTCGAGCTCGTGGCCGCCGTGTCCGAGGCCGGCGGCATCGGCATCGTGCAGCCGGTCACGCTCACGTTCGTGCACGGACTGTCGTTCCGGGACGGGCTCCGCCGCATCCGCCAGCGCACGCAGAAGCCGATCGGCATGAACGCCCTGATCGAGAAATCCTCTCGCCGCTACCTCGACCGCATGAAGCTCTGGGTGGACGAGGCGCTCGAGGAGGGCGTGCGCTTCTTCGTCACCTCGCTCGGAGATCCGCGCTGGGTGGTGGAGAAGGCGGGGGCCGTGGCCGGCATCGTGTACCACGACGTGACCGAGGCGAAGTGGGCAGCCAAGGCGCGCGACGCTGGCGCACATGGCCTGATCGCCGTTAACCGGCGGGCCGGCGGCCACGCCGGGCCGCGCGATCCGCGCGCGCTGCTGGACGAGCTCAGGCCATTCGGACTCCCGGTCGTGTGCGCCGGCGGCGTGGGCGATGCCGGGGGGTTCGTGGAGGCGCTGCGCACGGGGTATGCCGGGGTGCAGTGCGGCACGCGTTTCATCGCGACGGCCGAGTGCGACGCGAGCAGTTCCTACAAGGCGGCCATCGTCGCGGCCAGTGAGCACGACATCGTCCTGAGCGATCGCATCACCGGCGTGCCGCTGGCGGTGATCGACACGCCGAGCGTTCGCCGGATGGGGCTCCACGCCAATGCGCTCGAGCGCTGGCTGCTCCGGAACCCGCGCACCAAGCACACGATCCGCGCGGTCTTCTCGCTGCGCTCGGCGTGGAGCCTGAAGCGCGGGGCGCGCTCGGAGGCGTCGCAGTTCTGGCAGGCCGGCAAGAGCGTGGCGGCGATCGAACGGATCGAGCCGGCCGGGGACATCGTGCGGACCTGGGCGCAAGCGGCGGCCGCGAACGCTTGAGCCGATGGGCCCCGGCTCGTGCTCGGCACCGAACTGCTTCGAGACCTCAACAGGGCGCCCTCATGTTCCGCGGGCGCCCCATCGAGTGAGGGCAGAAGTCAGATTTTCGAGTTCAGACTTTCGTCGTCTTGTAGTTCGCGAACTTGAACGACACCTCGCCCCCGATGATCTGCGGTGGATCGAGCTTCAGGTGCGGCATGTTCTTCTTGAGCCAACTCGATGCGCGCTTCGTCGACTCGTCGCAGCCGGTACGCTCGTCGCACACCGTCACCGACGTGGCGCCGTCGGTCGTCTTGATGAGGTAGTAGGCAATGAAGCCCGGGACCGTGCTGATCTCCGATTCGATCTCGCCTATCCGCTTCTTGAGATCGTCGGCTAAGCCGGGAGCGCTCTTGTAGTTCCGGATGACGGTGTGCATCGCGTCCTCCTCTCGCGTGGTCCATGAGCCAGTCCCGAGTGTCGGGGCCCTTCATGGGCGTGCAACGACATGGGTCTAGTCCCGGGGCCGCGCAGCGTCAACGGAAATTCTTCGCCGGAGTACGCTTCGTCGCAGGGGCGCGAGCGTGTGGGCACGCACACCGAAGTCGTCAGAGCAGGTGTGGGACTGACAACGCGTGCCCGTGCCATGGGGGAGGGCTCGGTAGACGACGAATCGACCAGGACTTGCTTCGCCTCGCGTCCCGCGAAGTGCTCGTCGGTCTTGGCGGCGAGGATGAGCGCGTTCCGGTGAAGCCCGCGAGGCTTGCGTGGCCAGTTCTCCACGAGGACCGGACCTCACGACACGTGCAGGGCCGGATTGTGCTGCTCGCACTCGGCCCGCTCGCTAGTCTGGTTCGCGGGACCGAGTGCCCGGCGGAGCACTTGAAACGAAACTTGCGCCGTATGCGAGTCCAGCCGAAGACCGGTCGGATTGCTGGCGCGCGGGCCACTGGTCCTCGCCGAGGCGCGGGATTCTCGCGCACCGCGTCGCCCAATCCTGGCATCGGCCGCACAGCGTTCACGTTCGCGCTCCCGCTACCGAGGCGCGCGCGTCTCACCGAGTTCGATGCGGCGGGGCGCCGGGTTGCGACGCTCGTGGGCGGCGAGGTGCTCGCGGGCGAGCACAAGGTGACGTGGACGGCGCCGGCGCGGCCAGGGATCTACTTCGCGTTGCTCGAAACACGCCAACGGGTGCGACGCACGGTCCGCGTGGTGAGAGTCGATCGTTGACCCCATGGACCGGGAGACGTCCTGATCGCGGTCCGATCGAAGCATGGTTCGCCCGGCTGACGCTCCACCGCCGGGGCGCGAAGCGGATCAGCTCACGCGCGCCGCGAACAGCTCGTCGCACTTCGCCGCGAGGATGAAGTCGTTCTGGTGCAGCCCGTGGATCTTGTGCGTCCACGTTTCCACCGTGACGCGGCCCCATGCCACGTGCAGGTCCGGATGGTGCTGCTCGCGTTCGGCGAGCTCGCCGACCTGAACGGCGAAGTCCATGGCCTGCCGGAAGTCCTTGACGCGATAGTCGCGCCGGATGCGCTTGATGCCGGCCACCTCCGCCACCTCCCAGCCGGGCACCTGGGGCAAGAGGCCCGCGATCTCGGTATCGGTGAGCGTGGGGACGCCGCCCTGGCAGGGGACACAGGTTTCGCGGGTGAGGCCAGCCACGGGTGGTCTCCTGGTTCGGGTCCTCGTCACATGGTCTCGGGCGCGCTCACTCTAGCGCGGTCCGCGCCCGCTTGCCTCACGCCACGCGATTGCGGCTCGGCGGGCCGGCGTCCTGCCAGCCGAGTGGCGCGGTGTCGCTGCGCCGGCCGCGGGGCACCCGTCCGAAGCACGGGTCCGGTTCGGCGCGTTCGATGACCACGGTGAGCGCGCCAAGCGTCTCGTCCACGCGGCCCTCGGCGCGCACCACCTCGCCGCGCATGTGCTGGCCGTGGCGGCGGTAGACGTCCGGGAACAGCACGCATTCGACGAGGCCGGTGTGGTCCGCGAGCGTTGTGAACAACACGATGCCGCCGGACTTCACCTCGACCCGCCGCGCCGCGCACGGGATGCCGATCACGCGCACGCGCTTGCCAACGTGTCGTTCGAGTTCGCTGGCGCTCACGCACCCGTGCAGCGCATCTCGCGGGATGAGCACATCCAGAGGATGCGCCGAGAACCACAGCCCGGTCGCTTCGAACTCGCCACGGACGAGGTCGGCGAGCGGCAGTTCGGGCAGCTCGGGCAGCGTGTCGCCGCCCGGCCGCGGGGCGCTGGCGGTGGGAGCGAGCGGCGCGCCGTCGGGGAGCGCGAGACCACCCCGGCGTGGGTTCGCGACGTGCCGCACCCGCGCCGGCAGCGCGTGCGCGAGCGACTCCAGCACGCGCGCCTCGAGCCGCATGGAGGCGCGCGTCCGGCGGATCGCGTCATGACCCGCGAGCGAGTCCAGCGCGCCCGCGAGGAGGAGCATGTCGAGCTCGGGCGGTGTCGGGCGCACGCGGTCGGCGAAGTCGGCGAGGCTCGCGAACGGCCGTGCGGCCACGATGCGCGCACCGGTGGTCTCGGTGAGGCCGGTGATGCGATGCAGGCCGACGCGCACCGAGGGCGTCGCGCCCGCCGCACGCGCACTCCCGGCGTAGGCCGCAGCCGCGGCGGGTTCCAACGCCTCCAACGTCGTATCCCACGACGAACGCTCGACGCATGGCGCCATGAACACGACCGGCGCGCGCCCGACGCCGCCGCGGCGCAGGTCCTCGACGTGCACCCAGGTCGGGTACATGCCGGCGTGATGATTCAACACGCCCACGGCCCATGCCGCCGGGTAGCGGCACTTGAGCGCCGCGCTCTGCCACGCGAGCCGGCCGTAGCCCGCCGCGTGCGCCTTGCAGAACGCGTAGCCCGCGAACCGCGCCAGCTCGCGCCACACGGCGTGCGCGTCGGCGTCGGTGATGCCGGCGCGCGTGGCCCGCGCCACGAACCCGCGCTCGAGGAAGCGGAACTCTTCGTCGTCGCGCGCGCCAGCGATGGCGCGCCGCAGCGTCTCGCCCTCGGCGAGTGGCAACCCGCACAGCGCCGACGCCACGCGCATGACGTCCTCCTCGTAGAGGAGGATGCCCTGTGTCTCGGCGAGCGTGGCGCGCAGCCGATCGTGCGGGAACGACACGGGCTCGAGCCCGCGCCGCCGCCGGCAGAACGCCTCCTTCATGCCCGACTCGGCCGGCCCCGGCCGGACCAGCGCCACCGCGGCCACGGTGTCATCGAGCGTGCGCGCCTCGAGCATGCGCAGCAGGTTGCGCATGGCAGGCGACTCCAGCTGGAAGCAGTTGAGCGTGTCGCCCGCCGAGATGGCGGCCGCGGCGATGCCGTCCTCGTCGGGGATCGAGTCGGGATCGGGCGAGTCACCGGCCAGCCGCACGCACTCGCCGATCGTGGTGATGGCGCGGTTGCCGAGCAGGTCCATCTTGACCAGGCCGAGCGCCTCGACGGCGCGCATCTCGAACTGCGATACCACCACGCCCTTCGTGGCGCGCTCGAGCGGCAGGTAGTGCGTGAGCTCGCGGTCGGCGATCACCAGGCCGCCGCAGTGCACCGACAGGTGCCGCGGCGCCCCCGCCATGCGCGCGGCGAGGCGCAGGGCCTCGGCGATGCGCGGCTCCGCGAACTCCGGACCGAAGTCGTGCGGGCCCACGCCCGGACCCGCGCCCGGCCCGGCGCCGGCGGCCCGCGCGCGCTCGACGGCGCCGTCGCCACGCGGTCC
>JAHFBX010000189.1 GCA_023249815.1 Candidatus Eiseniibacteriota bacterium | reverse complement strand
CGCGAGGTCGGCCGGCAGGACGCGCGGCGTCTCGAAGTGAGCCATCTCCACTCCGTTCCCGAGCAGGATCAAGGGGCGGTCGGTCTCCGAGGCCAGCATCCGGCGGTAGTGCTCCGAAACGACGAACACCCCCTGCGCCTGCGAGAGCGTGCGCCGCAGGTAGGGACTCGCCCACGGCGGAGTGGCCGAGAACTGCAGGGGGTGGTCGTTGAAGTCGTAGAGTAACAGCTTCTTGCGGAGCCGAGAAAGCAGCGCCGGCGCATAGATGTTCGAGGCCAGGACGACCGGTTCGGGCTCCACGCCCAGGCGCACGAGCATGCGCTTCAGGTAGAGTTCGGCGCCCAGTTCGATCGCGGCGCGGCCCGCTGCGGTGGCGGCGACGGCGTTGTAGAGCGCGCTCGTCGTGCCGGGTTTGAGGAACGGCACCGTGAACACGGTCACCCGCCCCTCCCGCCTGGGCCGCCACGGGTCGTCCGCTCCCGCCGCGGGTGGTTGCGCGAAGAACACACGCCACGAATCGGGGAAACGCGACAGCAGGAACTGCTTCCGTGTCCGGAAGTACCCCCAGCGCACCTCGGAGAGGACGAGCAGGTCCAAGGCGTCAGCCGGCCGTGGTGCCCGCCGTGAGCTCCGACTCGTGATGCTCGACCGCCTCGCTGTAGCCCAGGTGCCGGCCCGCCGAGACCGCGGGATCGGCCGGGCGCCCGAGCACGCGCGGGTCGCGCGCGAGGTAGTGGTGCGACCACGCCTCGAGCGACAGCCAGCGCCAGATCTGGAGCCCGATCTCGCGGCGACCGGCGAGATACTCGTCGAGCGACGACTGGACCACGGCGGCGTCCACCCACTCCTGGAACGGGCCCGGTCGCGCGAGCCGGCGGCGCACCTCGGCCGCGTGCCGGCCGCGGAACCACAGGTCGGCCGGCGTCTCGAAGCCCATCTTGTCGCGACGTTCGAGCACGCTCGCGGGCACCCGATCGCCCAGCGCGCGACGCGCGATCGCCTTGGTCGTGATCCCGTCCAGCCGTTCGGTGTCGGGAAGCGAGAACGCGAACTCGACGAGCCGGTAGTCGAGGAACGGCAGCCGCGTCTCAATCGCGAACGCCATGCTGCTTCGGTCCTCGTAGCGGAGCAGGCTCGGGAGCTGTCGCACCCGCGTGTCGAACGCGAGCTGGTCCCACAGGCCCGAGCGCGTACCTCGCGCGGCGCGCGGAGCCTGCGAGCGCTCGCGGCGGAGCCGGCTCGAGAGCACGCGGTCTTTACCTTGGCCGAAGCGGCGGCGAAGCGCGGAGACGAGCGTCTCCGGAAGCCATGGCTCGAACGTGTGGAGCAGCGTCGTTGCGAGCCCGAGCCGGTCTGACACGGGCCCGAACAGCGCCGCGAATCTCGACCACTGCCCGGCCTCGGCCAGGTCCCGCAGTCGCGTCGGCAGGTAGCGGAAGTAGCCCGCCAGCGTCTCGTCACCGCCCTGGCCGTCGAGCAGCACCTTGAGTCCTTGGCCATGCGCGAGCTTCATGACCTGCCACTGAGAGTAGACGCCCGGCCCCGCGGTGGGCTCGCCCTGCTGGTCCGCGAGCGCGTCGAACACGTTCCACAGGTCGCTCCCATCCGGCACCACGACGTGCGACGTGGCCCCGCTCGCCTGCGCCACGGCTCGAACGTAGGGCCGCTCGTCGAACGCCGGACCCTCGTCGTACGCGCACGTGAACGCGTGGAGGCCCGCGTGCTTCTGCTTCGCCGCCGTGGTGACCACGGCGCTGGAATCGAGTCCGCCCGAGAGGCAGGAGCCCACCTCGACGTCGGCGCGAAGCCGCAGTGCGACGGCGTCGGTGAACAGCTCGGCGAACTCGTGTGCGTGGTCCTCGGCGCTCCCGCTCGCGGGCCCCGCGGACGGCAGCGTCCACCAGCGCTCGACGCGGAAGCCCTCCTCGCCCACCGACAACCAGTGCCCGGCCGGGAGCTGGCGAAGCCCGTCGAAGAACGTGTGCGACTCGTGGTCCACCCAGTCGAGCGCCAGCAGGTCGCGCACCGCGGAGAGCTGCGGCTGGATCCGCCAGCCCTGCGTGAGTGCCAGCGCGCGGGCCTCCGAGGCGAACGCGAACCGGCTGCCGTCGTACTGGTAGTAGAACGGTTTGACGCCGAAGCGGTCGCGCGCGCAGAACAGGCGCTTGCGCTCGGCGTCCCACAGCGCGAACGCGAACATGCCGTTCAGCCGATCGAGGCAGCGCTCGCCCCACGCGTGAAACGCGGCCACGAGCACTTCGGTGTCGCTCGTGCCCAGGAACTTGTGGCTGGCGCGCTCGAGTTCGGCGCGCAGCTCGACATGGTTGTAGATCTCGCCGTTGTAGACGATCCACACGCGCTGCGCGGCGTCGCACAACGGCTGGTGCCCCGTGGGCTCCAGGTCCACGATGGCGAGCCGCCGGTGGGCGAGCGCCACGCCATGACGCGCGGTGAGCTGCGCGCCATGCGAGCGGGCGGGCGCCCACGGCAACCCGGAGCGGAACACGGCCGCCGGCGTGTCGGCGCCGCCGTGCGTGCTCCACTGCCCGCTCACGGGATCCAGCAGCACCAGCCCCTCGTCATCCGGGCCGCGGTGGCGCAACAGCTGGGACATGGCCTGCACCCGGCCGAGATCCGCGCGCCCATATCGGTCGTAGAGTCCGGCGATGCCGCACATGACTGCCGCCTTTCGTGTGGTTCAGGGCGCCGCCGGCCGGTGCCGGACCGCGCCTCGCTCTTTCCAGACGTCGCTCTTCCAAGCCAGCGCCGCGAATGCCAGGAGCGTCGCGAGGCGCCAACCCCAGCCCCACGCCCCCGTCGGCGCCGTGCGCACCGAGACCCACCCGAGCAGCACACCCGCCGCGAACAGCGCCGCGAGCCTCGCGCCCCGGTAGGGCAGCGGATACAGGCGCTGCGCGATCACGTAGGTGAGCACCGCCGACGACGTATACGCCGCGAACGTGGCGGCGGCTGCGCCCTCGGCCCCGAGCCGCGGCACGAGCACCAGGTTGGCGATCGCCGCGACGAGCGCCGCGCCGCCGGTCGAGACCGCGAGCCAGCCGTTTCGGAGCGAGAGATTGATGCCCAGAGCCGAGACATAGTAGGCGCCCTGCGCGACCGCGGCAAAGGCCAGCCACAGCGCGGGGCGCGCGGCATCGGCGTAGTCGCGCGTCGCGAGCAGCCGGATGGCGATCGGGGCACCGAGCCCGCACGCGAGCGCGCCCGCCGTGGCCACCACGACGTAGAGCCCGAGCACGCGCGCGTAGAAACGCGGCGCGTCCGGATCCTGGGCGCGCGCGAACGCCATCGGCATGAACGCGAGCTGGAACGCCGAGACGCCCATGGTGACGACGGCGAAGAACTTGAGCGCGAGCGCGTAGGTGCCGACCTCGTCGAGCGTCGCGAACCGCTGCAGCGTCCAGCGGTCCATGGCGCCGACGACACCATAGGCGAACGCCACCGGCACGAGCGGCAGGCCGTAGCCGAGCATGCGCCGGAGGATCGGGGCGTCGAAGCGCGGCCGCAGGTGGTGCCGACACAGCACGAGCCCGAACACGGCCGCGAGCGCGTCGCCGGCGAGCTTGCCGTAGAGGACGCCGGCCACGCCGAGCCCGCGACCGAGCACGAACGCGAGCGTCAGGCCGCCCACGAGTGTCAACTGCGACACGTTCAGGGCCACGAACTTCCACGGCTGGAACGTGACGCGGAGCAGGTCGTTGCACCACAGCGTCACGAGCGTGAACGGCAGCGTGAGCGCCCCCAGCCGCAGGTACTTGGTGTAGACGTCACTCCCGAGCATGCCGTTCGCGAGCGGCTGCGCGGCCGCGGCGAGCACGAGCGCCACCGCGCACCCGGTCACGACCCGGAATGCGAATGACGACGACGTCATGCGCACCCGTGCGGCCCGGTCCTCCTGCTGGTAGAAGAACCGCGCCAGCGCGCCGTCCATGCCGAAGACGAGCAGCAGCAGCACGCTCGCGGAGTAGCCGGCCACGAGCTCTGCGACGCCGTACTGCTGCTTGAGAAGCGCGCGCGTGAGCACGGGCACGAGCAGCAGGTTGACCGCGCGACCGCTCACCTGGCCCACGCCGTAGATCACCGCTTCGCCGGAGAGTCGCTGCAGCGAGTCGCGAACGCTCACGTGGCGCCGATCTCGCGATAGAGCTCCACCAGCCGGCGCGCGACGACCTTCGCGTCGTGCTCGCGCTCGACCCAGACGCGACCGGCCTCGCCGAGCACGCGACGGCGGGGCGCGTCCAGGAGCAGGTCGGCGAGCTCGCGCTCGAGCGTCTCGACGTTCACGCGCACGACCGGGCACCCGGCGGCGCGCGGCTCGAACTCGGGCCGCACGTACGCGAGCGCCGGACGCGCGAGCGCCATCGCCTCCACCGCGACCATGCCATACCAGCCCATGAACACCTGGTCCACGAGCACGTCGCAGCGGGCGAGCATGTCCCGGAGCTCGAGCAAGGGCACCTTTTCGACGGTGCGGAACTCGACGCCGGGGAAGCGCGGGCGCAGCTGCTCGAACACCGCCTCGATGTGAGGCGTCCCCTTGATGAGCCGGTTCGTGGGCGCGTGCAGCACCAGCCGCGGCGACTCGCGAACCGGCCGCGGCACGTAGTCCGGGAGCCACGCCGCGACGTTCACCTGGCGCGCGGTGGGCACGCTCTCCAGCAGGTCGGGCGTGGACACGAGCTCGGCGTGCGCGTGCTGCCGCGCCTCGCGCAGGATGCGCTCCTGCCGCCGCGGGATGCAGAACGGCTCGCACTCCGTGCACGTGGACCAGGCGTGCGTGGCGCGCATGTGCGCCTTGTTGCGCACGTCGCAGCCGTGGTAGTGGAACACGAGTTTCTTGCCGAGTGCTCTATAGAGCGGCAGGTCCAGGTTGTGCGGCGGGATGAGCGTGCGGCCAAAGTGGAAGTGGAACACGTCGTGTCGCAGCAAGTGCTTGACGACGAGCCCGGCGTAGCCCGCGTAGCGCGGCAGCGGCGCCATCGCGTCGAGCGGCGGGCTCTCGTCGGGCATGTACTGCGCGAATGTCGGATTGGTCGCCAGCGACCACGCCTCGACGCCGAGCTCGCGCAGCGCGCGGGCGAGGATGCTGGGTTGCCCGGCGATCTCCGACGGCGCGTGGAGAACGCGCATCAATCCCTCACCGCGCCCGGCCGAACGGGTTCGGCTTGCCACAGGTCGGGCACGTCCACGAACCGCCGGTTGCGCCGCTCGCGGACGGCGTCACGATCGCGTGCTCGCCGCACTCGCGGCAGACGTGCGTGACCTTCCGGTAGCCCACGTCCCCCACCTTCTCGAACGTGAGCACGAAGTTCGCGTCGCGCGCGAGGTCCCAGCCAGTCAGGCCATGCAGCCCGGCGAGCGCGGCGGTGAATGCGCCCTGGAGTGGCTTCGTGCGCGGGTCGTTCATCCAGCTGAATCCCGCCGGGACTCGCGCCGTCGCCGTGAGCCTCAGGCCGCGCGCATAGAACAGGTCGATGAGCGTATGGAAGTCGAAGCGTTGCTGGTGCTCCAAGCGCTTCTTGAACTTCATCAGCACGACTTTCGCGAACACCCCGGCGAACCGGTAGAGGCGGTCGTCGAATGCCGCCGCGCGCGGCACCGAGACGTAGACCGTGCCGCGCGGCCGCGTCACGCGCGCCAGCTCGTCGCAGCACGCGTGGAGCTCGGTGACGTGCTCGAGCACGTAGTGGCACACCGTGAGGTCGAACGTGTCGGCGCCAAGCGGGAGTCGCGCGAGGTCGCCACGAAACACTCGAACGCGCTCGCTCCGCTGCGGCGGCCCGGGCGGGAACCTGATGTCAAATCCGAAAACGTCGAGATCCGGCCGGAGCGCGTACGGCCATGAGCCCGGCCCACAACCGGCGTCGAGCACGCGCGCGCCCTGGGGCAGCGCGGCGATGACCTCGCGCAGGAACACCGCTCGCTCGCGAGGGCCCCGTTGCGGCACCTCGGCGCGCGGCGCGCTCAAAGCCGCACCTCCGCGGGCCGCTTCCCCGTAGCCGCGTCGAGCAGCGCCCGCGGCACCGCGCCCGCCGCGGCGGCGTGGCCGCGCGCGAGCAGCAGCAATGCGTAAGCCGCCTGCTGCGCCACGAGCGCCGGCAGCCAAGTGAGGCG
>JAHFBX010000188.1 GCA_023249815.1 Candidatus Eiseniibacteriota bacterium | reverse complement strand
CGATCGACGTGGGCGAGGTCCTGGAGCGCGTGCGCGAGCGACTCCCGGCGCGCGATCCGGACTGGACATCCCAGGTGCGGGGCTGACAGACTCGGCGAGTCCGACCGGGTCGCCGGAGTTCCCTTGCGCGTTCGACGTGGCATCCCCCAGCTCGCCGCCGTCGCCTTGCTGTCGATTGCCGTGCCCGCCCATGCCGGACTCGGCGAGCGCCTCGGCGTCCAGCGTCTCGTGGACGAGTTGCCCGCGGGAATCGCGCTCGTCGCCGATCCCGCGAGTGACGCCGTCCAAGCGCTGCGCGGACTCGACGTACCGCTCGCCAGGGCCACTCAGGATGCCGGCGGCGCGGCGATGCGCTGGCTCCTGGAGCGTTCCGCCGCGTTCGGCCTCGACACGCTCGAGGACGCGCTGGTCGTGGAGCGCGTGGAACGACTTCGCGATCGCGCGCAGCGCGTGCTGGTGCGCCAGACGTGGCGCGGACTCCCGGTGGACGGCGGCGACGCCCGGCTCGTCATCTCGACGACCGGCCGGCTGCGCGCGGTGGCTTCGAACTTCCGGCCGGGACTCTCGCCGCGGGACGCCCCGAGGATCGGCCGCGACGAGGCCGTGCTGCGGAGCGCCGACAAGCTCTCCGCCTCGCTGGCGCGCGCGCCGGCCGAAGCCAATCTCTGGGTGCGCCGAGATGGCGGCACCGACCGGTTCGCGTGGCGCGTGCGCGTGGAGCTCGCGGACGGGCGCCCGGCGACGTGCTGGGTGGACGCGACGACCGGCGAGCTGCTGTCGCTCGACGAGGGCATCGTGCACGCGGTCGGCCTCGTGTACCCGACCGATCCGCGGCAGCCGCTCGCGGAGGAGCCGCTCGAGCGACTCACGGCGGGGCCTGGGCTCACGAACCACGCGTTCGTGGTGGAGGACCAGCTCTATCCGCTCGTCACGCCGCTGGGACCCGACGGGGACTACCGCTACGCGCCCACGGCCGGCGGGTTCGACCAGGTGAATGCCTACTGGCACTGCGACCGTTTCCTTCACGGCTTCCTCGGGAACCTCGGCTACGCCGGGCCGCCCGAATCGCTGCTCGTTCGCGTGAACGCACCGCTGGACCCGAACGTCGCCTTGACGAGTGGACGATTCGTCTATTACGGCCGGCCGATCGTGGGCTTCTCACGGGAACCGTCCCGGGCGAACGACATCCTGTACCACGAGCTCACGCACGCGCTCCTCTATGGCGCGGGGATCGAGCCGGGTGGCACTCGGCGCGAGGCGGGGGCCCTCCACGAGGGCCTGGCGGACCTGCTCGCGGCGGCGTACACCGGCGACCCCGCGATCGGCGAATGGCTCTACCTGCCGTTTCCAAACGGCGCCACCCGCGTGGACCAGCCGGCCAATCCATGGAACGCGAACAACTATGACCGCCTGTCGTACGCCGGCGCCCCGATCGGCTCGTCATGGGCGAATGGGATGATCCTGTCCGGAGCGGTGTGGGACCTGCGCGGCGTGATCGGGAGCGCGTGCGATTCGCTCGTGCTCGAATCGCTCGACTACCTGCCGACGGTGCCGAGCTGGGCCCACTTCGCGAACGCCATGCTGCAGGCGGACGAGGACCATCACGCGACACGATTCCGCGACGCGATCGTGGCCGCGCTCGCGAACCGCGCCATCCGCGGGGCCGTCACGATGCCGGCGCGCATCGCCGGACCCACGTTCCTGTCGCCGGGCACGTCCGGCGTGTTCCTGGCCGAGCCCTGTTGTGGCACGCAGCAGAGCTACGACTGGAGCGCCCGCGCCTGGTGCCGTGGGGCGCCGTGCGAGGACTGGCACGAGCTCGGGACGGGTCCCGAACTCACCGCCTCATTCGAGGAGGACACCGAGTTGCGGCTCGGGTTGCAGTCCCCTTGGGGCGATCGACTCGAGACCACGCGGTTCGTGGGCGTGCGTCCGCCCTCCGTCATGGTGGTGGGCCCGAGACGGCTCGTGCAGCGCGGCGGCGCGACGTGGGCAGCGCGTGCCACCGGGATGGGTCCGCTTCGCGTCCAGTGGCAGCGCAAATGGCGCCGACCGATCTCGCCTCTCGAATACCTGGGAGAGGGGCTCGCGCAGTCGTTTGCCGCGGACACGGCGTTCGACCTCACCGTGACGCTGCTGGACGGGCTTGGCCGCGTGACGCGTGAACAGGTCCTGGTCGAGACGTTCGTGGATCGGCCGCCGCCCTCGCCGGCCGGGCTCCTGCTCGTGAGCCAGCGCGCCGACGCGCGCGCGCACGCGATGGAGACGTCGATCCAGTTGCCGCACACCGGGCGACTCAGCCTGGTAGTCTACGACGTGAGGGGCCGGGCGCGCGCGCGGCTGTGGGACGGCGCGGCGACGGCGGGTTCGCACGTCGTGCGCTGGGACGCCGGGTCGCTCGAGCCCGGGATCTACCTGCTGCGCGTGATGGCGGAGCGAGACGGCACGGTGCTGCGCTTCTCGATCGTCCGCTGATCGGAATCCAGTCGCGGATGGAGACTTCACTCGAAGTCCTCTAGACTGCCCGGCTTGCGATTCGGCGGCGGGTTGCCCGCCGCCCATCCCGAGCCAGCCCCCGGAGCGACGAGTGAGCGACACGGAAGCGCGGAAGCAGTTCGTCGAGGACCTCACCGACCAGTCGGACGATTTCTCCCGCTGGTATCTCGAGGTGGTGCGCAAGGCCCAGCTCGCGGACTACACGCCCGTGCGCGGTTCCATGGTGATCCGACCGTACGGCTATGCGCTGTGGGAGAACATCCAGCGGCTGCTCGACCGCCGCATCAAGGCGACCGGCCACCAGAACGCCTACTTTCCGCTGCTGATCCCCGAGTCGCTGCTAAAGCTCGAGGCCGATCACGTCGAGGGCTTTGCGCCCGAGTGCGCGTGGGTCACCCAGGGCGGCAGCGAGAAGCTGGAGGAGCGCTACGCGATCCGGCCGACGAGCGAGGCCATCATCGGCCACCTCTACTCGCGCTGGATCGAGAGCTATCGCGACCTGCCGGTGCTCATGAACCAGTGGTGCAACGTCATGCGCTGGGAGAAGGTGACGCGGCCGTTCCTGCGTACCACGGAGTTCCTGTGGCAGGAGGGGCACACCGCGCACGCCACCGAACCCGAGGCGCGTGAGGAAGTGCTGCGCATGCTCGAGGTGTATCGGGAGTTCGTCGAGACCGAGCTTGCGATACCGGTGCACGTCGGCCAGAAGAGCGACGCCGAGCGCTTTGCTGGGGCGCACGAGACCCACACGGTCGAGGCGCTCATGAAGGACGGCAAGGCGCTCCAGGCGGGCACTTCGCACCACCTGGGCCAGCACTTCGCGAAGGTCTTCGACATCACCTACCAGGACGAGCAGGGCAAGCGCCAGTACGTCTGGCAGACATCGTGGGGCGTCACCACGCGGCTGATCGGCGCGTTAGTCATGGTGCACGGCGACGACCAAGGTCTGCGCCTTCCGCCGAACGTCGCGCCGGTGCAGGCGGTGATCGTGCCGATCTGGCGGAAGGAAGCGGATCGCGTCGCCGTGCGCGCGTTCGTGGAGCGCGTGCGCGAGGCGCTCGGCGACCGCGTGCGTCTGCACGTGGACGACCGCGACCAGTACTCGCCGGGCTGGAAGTACAACGAGTACGAGATGCGCGGCGTGCCGGTGCGACTGGAGGTGGGGCCGAAGGACGTCGCGAACCAGGCGGTGATGAGCGTGCGGCGGGACAGCCGGGCCAAGGAGTCCATTCCGCTCGCCGCACTGGCCGAGCGCCTGCCCGCGCTGCTCGCGGACATCCAGGTCTCGCTCTACGCCCAAGCGGAAGGGTTCCGCGCCGCGAATACGGTCATCGCCCACTCCAAGGCCGAGGTGATCGCTCACTTCGAGGCGGAGCGGCGCGGCTTCGTCGTGGCGCCGTGGGACGGCTCGGCGGAGTTCGAGGCCGAGGTGAAGGAGAAGACGGGCGCGACGCTCCGCTGCATGCCGAGCGACACGTCACGATTCTCCGCGATCGAGCGCCCCGGCCATCGCGTCGCGCTGTTCGCGCGGTCCTACTAGGCTCTGTCTGAGAACTCCCCGCGTCCGCGCCGAGTCCTCAGACAGAGCCTAGCGAGTTCCGCGTGGCGCCCGCGCGGGTGCTGGTGCGGCTTCCGAACTGGCTCGGGGACGTGCTCATGGCCCGGCCCCTGCTGTACGCGCTGCGCGCGGCGTGGCCCGGTGCGCGTCTGCTCGCGGTCGGGCCGGAGCCGCTGCTAGCGCTGCTCGCGCCGGAACGCGGCGCGGACGAGCGCGTGGCCTGGCCACGTGACGGCGCCGCGAGGCGCGCGGCCACCGCGCGCATCCGCGCCTGGGCTCCCGAGGTCGCACTCGTGCTCCCGGCGTCGTTCTCGAGCGCGTGGCTCGCGTGGCGCTCCGGCGCCATCACCCGCGTGGGCTACCGGAGCGAAGGCCGGGACTCGCTGCTCACCCAGGCGCTGCCGCGCCGCCCGCGCGGCGAACGTCACCTCAGCGACGAGTTCCTCGAACTGGCGGCGACGTTGGGAGTGAAGCCCGTGCCGGTTCCGGTACTGGTGCCGGCACCCGAGGACGTGCGCGACGCGCGCGCCGTGTTGGACGCGGCGGGTGTCACGACGGGCGAGCGACACGCGCTCCTCGCGCCGCGTTCGGCGTTCGGCCCGGCTCGCGAATGGTTCGCCGACCGGTTCGCGGCCACGGGCAAGGCATTGGTCGAGCGCGGACTGAGGGTACTCGTGTGCGGCACCGCGGCGGAGGCCGAGTCGTGCGAGCGGATCGCGCGCGCGATCGGTCCGGACGCGGCCTCGGTGGCGGGACGAACGCCGCTGCCCACGCTGGTGGCGCTCGCGGCCTCGGCTCGGCTCGCGCTCTGCAATGACTCCGGGATCGCGCACCTTGCGGCCTCGACGGGTGCCCCCACGCTTCAGATCTATGGCTCGGCGTCGAGCGCGTGGACCGCGGCGCGAGGTCCGCACGTGCGCGTGCTTCACCGCGCTCCCGCCTGCTCGCCGTGCTGGCAGCGCACGTGCCGCATTGGCACGCGCTGCCTGGACGCCGTCACCGTGGCGTGGGTGCTGTCCGAGACCGACCAACTCGTGAAGGAGGCGGGGTGAAGCTCGGGATCGACCTGGCTTCGGTCCGCCCCGAGAGCCGGCTCGAGCACGCGATTTCGGGCCTTGCCGAGCGCGGCCACCTGCTCCTCCGCTCCGGCCGGGCGCCCGCGGGCTCGCGCCTGGCGGAGCGTGGCGAGTCGGGCGGGGAAGGACTCGTTCGGCGCGAATGCGACGTGGTGGTGGGCGGCGCGCGGGCGCGCGGACCGCTGGCGTTGCTGGCGCTCTCGCAGGCGCGAGCACTCGTGCTCGGTCTCGAGGCCGCCGAGCACCTGCGCTGGGGCGCGGTCGAGCGCTGGGGCTTCGCCTCGGCGGGCGGCTTCGGCGTCGTGGCCGAGGAGGAGTCCGCGGAGTTCCTCGCCCAGGTCCCGGAGGGCGAGCGCGAGCGGCTGGCGCTGTGGCCCAGTGTGCGCGAGGCCGGGCCCCCCAGCACGCACCCCGACACGTCACTCCTCGAGCGCACGTGCGAGCGGGCGTTGGCCCGGCGCGTCGCAGGCCCGGGCCGCGCCGCGCTGTTCGTGGACCGCGACGGCACGCTCATCGAGGAGCGCCATCACCTGGCGGAGCCGGATCAGGTCACACTGCTTCCCGGCGTCGCCGCGGCGCTGCGCGACGCGCGCGCCCAGGGCCACCCGGTCGTGGTCATCTCCAACCAGGCCGGTGTGGGCCGCGGACTCTTCCCCGAGACGCGCGTGCACGAGGTCATGGCGCGGCTGCGCACCGTGCTGCGCGCGGAGGACGTCGAGCTGGACGCGATCCGGTACTGCCCGCACGCGCCGGAGGCGGGCTGCGATTGCCGCAAACCGGGTGCCCGGCTGTTGCGCGAGGTCGCCCTGGACCTGCGTCTGTCGCTCGCCGACTCCGTCATGGTCGGCGACAAGTGGATCGATGTGGACGCCGGCCATGCAGTGGAGGCCACGGGCGTGCTGGTATTGACGGGTCACGGCGGGGAGGAGTCGCGCGCCGAGCGGCCGGCGGGAGCCCGGGCGGCCGAGCGGACGCTTGAAGATCTGCCGGCGGCCGTGCGCTGGT